>CAJXPE010000142.1 GCA_913057965.1 uncultured Marixanthomonas sp.
CAGCGTCAGATGTGTATAAGAGACAGAGTATATACAAACCGCTTATGGCAGCGGTTATAAATTTATAGCAGATTAAAACAAACCAAAAACATAAAATAAAACTCTTAAAAAAGGCGTCTAAGTCCTTTTTATTGATCAGTATTATACTATTGGTGGTTTCTGCCGTTGCCCTATACCTTTATACTGGCTCGTTGTTGGAGAATGAAATAGAAGAAGAGCTCTATTCAAATAAAGACCGCGTAGAGCAACTTCTCATTAAGGATAACGATTTAAAAGGTATTCCTCCAATTATGATGGTCGAAAAAGTGGGACGGTCTGAAAGGGAAATTATTAAAGACACCTTACTTTACGACCCCATGCAAGATGAAATAGAACTTTTTCGGCAACTCTCAGGAACCAAAACCATAGATGGTCAAAATTATCGGGTTACCGTCCGTGCAATGGTAATCGAGTCCGAAGATATTTTATTTGCCATTGTATTCATTTTTGTAACCATTATTTTCCTTGCCTTTATCTTCCTTTTTTACATCAATAAGTCCCGTAACGAAAAATTATGGAAACCGTTTTTTGTAAACCTCGATAAGCTCAAAGATTTTTCTTTAAAGTCGGGCAAACCCCTTCAACTCAATGAAAGTGACATCGTAGAATTTGACGACCTCAACCGGGAAATGCTCAGCCTCACTACAAAAGTGCAGGCAGACTACCGTAACCTTAAACAATTTACTGAGGATGTTTCGCATGAGATGCAAACACCTCTGGCCATTATGCAAGCCAAAATTGAAACCATTATCAACGACCAACATATTAGTGATAATCAATTTGAACATTTGTCTTCTTTACAGAGCGATATTCAACGGTTAAAGCAACTTAATAAACGATTGATTTTACTTGCAAAAATTAACAATAACCAGTTTACCGATAATAAAACTGTTTCCATAAATGAAGTATTTGAACATGCAATTTCGAACTTTCATGAATTAACTTCAGTTCAAATAAAAAGTAAAGGAAGTTCCACAATCAATATAACTATGGATAGGTCGCTCGCTTCTGTATTGTGCAATAATTTATTGTCAAATGCCGTAAAGCACAATATTGCAAATAATCCAATTACGGTCTTTTTTGAAGAAAACAGAGTACGGGTTACCAATTCTGGAACCAAAGCTTTAAATAATCCCGATCATATTTTTGATCGTTTTTACAAAGAGAGCAAAAAACCAGACTCAACTGGTTTAGGGCTTTCTATTGTTAAGAAAATATGTGATTATTATGGGTTTGTTCCGTCCTATCGTTATGAAAAAAACAACCATGTCTTTCAGGTGGATTTTGTTTCGTAAAACTGGTACGAATAATCTTTTTAGATTCCTCTCTCAATTAAAAGTACAAAAGGAGATTACCTTTTTATAAACTTTAGATTTTCCAAAGAATCGTTCACTACTTTAGTTCTTAATTAAAATTAAAGGATATGCGGCACATTACTTTAAGATTAAGAATTTTAGATCTATTTCATGGTTTATTTGAATTAGCCTTTAAATGTGCTGCGATATCGTCTAAATAAAAGTCCTGAATGGGAGGGATGATCATCCTTCCCGTATCAGGCACAAGCCAATAATCTTTTTGAACCTTAAGGGATCATTGAGGGTTTTTTAACTGTCTTTAAATCAATTTATTAAATAAAAATGTTTAAAAACTATACGCTTTTAATTGTTTTTTCTTGTTTATGCCACCTTTTATATTCACAAAAGAATCCAAGCCTGGACTCCTTTCTTGAAAATGCAAGACAACATGCACCAGCACTACGGGAAAATAATAACCTGAAAAAAATCGGTAATATTCAAAATGATATCATACGAGCACAAAACAACGCTTTTCGGGTTAATGCTACCTCTGAAGTGCTTTTTGCTCCTTACTTTAATAATAACGGAAATGCTATTGATATTACCACAACACCTTCTCCCAATGCGTATGGGTACGATGTTGGTATTACAAATGGAGGATTGTATTCTGCCCAACTTAATGTGACCAAGAACCTATTTAATCAAGCTACAACAGATAACCTTTTATTTCAGAATAAAGTAAAGAACAGTGCGATTACATTGTCTTCTGAAGAAATTGCGCACAATCTAGTAAAAACTATTACCGATGCTTATATAATGGCCTATCAACTTCAATTACAGGAAAATTTTACTACAGAAATACTGAAAGACCTTAAAAAACGCCTACAGGTATTGGAACTTTTGGTAAAACGGGGGATCCTTCAGGAAAGCGATTACTTGGTGCTACAACTTGATATAGAAAGTAAAAATTTAGAGCTCAAGCAAATTCAAAATAACTTGGAAATCGCCATTAACCAACTCTATACCCTCAGTGGAATGAAGGCTCAAAAAACCGGTAGCCTACCAAAACCGGTTCTATTTAAAAATACGGAGTTGAATTCTGTAGCACATTTTTATCAAAAAAAGTTTACAAATGATAGCCTGCAAGTGGTGGCAGACCAGCGTGTATTTGACAATTCCTATAAACCACAACTTACTGCTTATGGCAACACCGGGCTTAATGCTGTTGAAATCCCGAATATTGAACATAAAATTGGTTTTAGCGCCGGGCTCAGGCTCACAATACCTATTTACGATGGTCGGCAACGAAAATATAACGCACAACAAAGTAAATTAAAAGAAGATAATCTTGAATTTTATAAAAGCAATGCAAAAATACAATTGGACAACAAGCTAAGTAGTATAGAAAGCCAAATTACAGCCTTACAGAAAAACAAAACCTTACTTGATAATCAGATTAAGAAACAAAAGAACATTTTGGAGATTTATAAGGGCAAACTCGTGCAAGGACAGGTATCAATCGTAGATTATCTAAACGTGGTCCAAAATTATAAACAGAATGTCTATACCCAATTACAGATGCAGACAAATATGTGGCTTTTACAGAGCCAATATAACTTTATAAACTGGTAACCTATGAACATAAAAGCTACATATTATATAGTTGTATTAATTGGCCTGCTAGGTGTTTCCAGTTGCAAAAAGAAAGCGAATACGGCACCAGCAAAAAAGGCAGCAATAGAGGTTTCTGCCGTGCGAGTCATGCAAAAGGACATCAAGGAATATCTTACCTTCAATGGTGTCACCGCTTACCAGAAAAAAGAAAATATACGCGCCAATGTTACGGGCTATATTTCAGGAATGCGACATAAAATAGGTGGGAAAATACGTGACGGACAGGTTTTTGCTTATGTACGCACTAAAGAACAAGATGCCTTGCGCGATGCGGTTAAAATTGATAGTTCGTTGGCAAAATTTATAGGGCCCATCACTATTAAAAGTAATGCCACGGGTATCATAAGCGTTCTAAACGTAAACAGAAACGATTACGTTGCAGAGGGCGATGTTATTGCCGTTGTAGTACAACCCAAATCACTCGTAGTACAGGTAAATGTTCCATTTGAATATAAACAGAACGTGCAGATAGGTGCCCCTTGCGAATTGCTACTCCCAGATGGCAAGACAATGACAGCCACCATTACCGAAGTGTTACCTACTATAGATGTCCAATCGCAAGCCCAAACGTTCCTTGTTGATTTGCCAGAAGCAAATCTTCCTGAAAACCTAAACATACAGGTTAAACTCTTACAAAAAGAAAGCACCAATGCGAAGAGCATACCGAAAACCGCTTTACAGACCAATGAACTCTTGACGAAATATTGGGTTATGAAAGTAGTCGATGATTCGCTTGCCATAAAAACAATGGTAGAGCCCTTGCTTAAAAACGATTCATTGGTGCAAATTCAATCCGAACGAGTACAACTAAATGATTGGGTAATAACCAAAGGAGCCTACCAAATGCAGGACTCTACTGTAGTAAAAATTCAAAAGTGATGAAAAACCTGCATTCCAGATATAAATATCCCATCTTGGCCATTGCCGTTTTATTGTTGGCAGGGGGTGTTTTTTCGTATCAAAATTTAAAAACTGGGTTGTTTCCAGATATTACTTTTCCTAAAATTAAAGTCATTGCAGATGCGGGACAACAACCCGTAGATAAGATGATGACCACCGTTACCATTCCTTTGGAAAACATCATCCGGCGCACCGAAGGATTGCAATACATACGCAGTACTACCTCGCGAGGTAGTTGCGAGATTTCGGTCTTTTTAGATTGGAATATGGACATCAATACCGCAAAGGCACAAATAGAATCTTTTATCAACCAATCAAAAAGTAACATTCTTCCCAACACGGTATTTTCGGTAGAAAAGATGAACCCGTCCATTCTTCCAGTAATGGGATATTCTTTAGAAGGAGATGGGTTGTCGCAAGTGGAACTCAAAAAAATTGCCAAATATACCATTAAACCCTATTTGGCAGCGACCAAAGGAGTTTCAGATATTGTGGTTATTGGTGGAAAAGACAAAGAGTACCGAATAGAGCTCAATCCAGCAGCCATAAAATCATTGGGGATTTCCATCTCAAGCATACAAAATGCGGTAAAGAATGCCAATTTACTACAATCCAATGGTTACATCACAGATTATGATCGAATGTACCTGACTCTTACCGATAATGCAGTGGATGATATTTCAGATTTGCAGAACCTAGTCATTATTAACAGCCCCACCCGTTTAATTCGGTTACGGGATGTGGCGACCATTAAAGTTTCCGAAGTCAAAGAATATGTTAAAATACTGGCCAATGGAAAAAACGTGCCTACTATTGCGGTTATCAAACAGCCCAATGCCAATCTCGTGGAGATTAATAATAACATTGAGCAAAAAGTCAAGGAACTGGCAAATATTTTGCCCAAAGGCGTCGTTTTAAAACCTTATTATAAACAAGCTAACTTTGTAAATACCAGTATTTCCAGTATAAAAGATGTGCTGTGGATAGGATTGGCCTTGGCTTTGTTTGTGGTTATTGTTTTTTTGAGGTCTTTCTCGGCAAGTTTGGTCGTGCTATTTACCATTCCAGTGTCGCTTTCACTTACCCTCATTATTTTAGAAGCCTTTAATTACACATTCAATATTATGACATTAGGCGCAGTTGCTGCCGCAATTGGCCTTATGATAGATGACGTGGTTATTATCATTGAGCAAATCCATAAGATAAAGGAAGAGCATCCCAAAAAATCAATTAGTTGGGTTGCACACGAGGCGATTCAGCATCTATTTCCGGCTATGATAGGCTCGTCGTTGAGTACGCTGGTGATTTTTATTCCCTTTGTGTTGATGACGGGAGTTGCAGGTGCCTACTTTCAAGTGATGGCTTTTACGATGATCATTGCGTTGGCGGCTTCTTTTTTGGTTACTTGGTTGGTGGTGCCAGTGCTGGCTATTTTATTTACTAGAAAAAATTCAAAATTTAAAAAGCATGAGTCTAAAACAAAATGGATCCATGGTATTCTTGAAAACCCCATCATAGGACTACTTTTTCTTGCAGTTTGTGTTGTTATTATAGTTTTTATTCCCTCCAAATTACCGTCAGGGTTTTTACCCGAAATGGACGAAGGTAGTATCATTTTGGATTACAACAGTCCTGCAGGCACAACCTTGGAAGAGACCGATAGAATGCTGCAAATTGTGAACAGAATATTGGATAATCAACCTGAAGTTGAAGCCTACTCTGCACGTTTGGGCACCCAATTGGGGTTTTTTATCACAGAGCCTAATCGTGGAGATTACCTGATAAAACTAAAAAATAAACGCAACAAGACAACGACTGAGGTTTCTGATGAAATAAGAAGTAAAATCGAAGAAAAACTACCCCAATTAACCATAGACTTTGGGCAGGTAATAGGTGATATGTTAGGCGACTTAATGAGTTCGGTACAGCCTATTGAAGTGAAAGTTTTTGGCGATGATGTGAACAAGCTGGAAACACTTTCAAAAAAAATAGCTTCACAAATTGAAAACGTAAAAGGCACAGCAGATGTAAATGACGGGATTATCGTGGCGGGCCCCGTTTTAAATATCCAGCCAGATGCGGCTAAATTGGCTCAATTAGGATTGACCGTAGCCGATTTCCAACTACAATTGCAAACGCAAATTGAAGGAACAGTTTTAAGTACCGTAATTGATAAAGAGCAGATTATAGATATTAGGCTTATCTATCCCGAAGCGTATCAAACCTCGATTGAAAACATTAAAAATGCAACTATTCTGCTACCTAATAATAATTCGGTTCCTATAAATACGGTAGCCAGCGTTGCTACAGAAAAAGGTGTGGCTGAAATCAACCGGGAAAACCAAAAGTCCATGGGCGTTATCACAGCGCGATTAGACAACCGGGATTTAGGGTCTACCCTTAATGAAATACAGCAAACATTGCAAAAAAACCTGAGCCTTCCCGCAGGCTACACCATTGAATATGGTGGTGCTTATCAAGAACAACAACAAGCATTTAAAGAACTGATGATGATTTTGGTATCGGCTATTTTATTGGTTTTTATTGTGATTCTTTTTCTTTTTAGAAAAATTAAGATTGCCTTTGCTATTATTGTCATTTCTGTTTTGGGGGTTGCAGGAAGCCTATTGAGTCTCTTTATCACGGGAACACCCCTCAATGTGGGTAGTTATACAGGTATTATAATGATTGTGGGGATTATAGGCGAAAATTCTATATTTACTTACAGGCAATACCAAGAGGTGGATGATTCGCTAAGTCATGAAAAAAAATTAGAGTACGCCATTGCTGCTCGTTTACGTCCCAAATTAATGACCGCTTTTGCTGCTATTATGGCACTTACACCTCTTGCCTTGGGTATAGGTGCGGGGGCGCAGTTGCACCAACCACTTGCCATTGCCGTTATTGGCGGTTTAGTATTTGCTTTGCCCTTATTACTTGTTGTGCTACCTACAGTTTTGAAAATCATTAAAGAATAACAAAAAAAACTCTTAAATCTCTTTAGATTCTCTTAAAACCATCTTTAGAATCCGTTGTTATGTTTACATTATAAATTTAAAACGGAACATGATGAAAAAAATAATTTTAGGATTGGGATTGGTATTTATGGCAACAACCGCATTTGCTTGCTCAGATATGGGGAAAGACAAAGTGCCAAAAGCTGTGAAGGACGCATTTGCTAAAAAATTCCCTATGGCAAAAAAAGTGCATTGGGATAAAGAATCGGACAAAGAATGGGAAGCGGAGTTCAAAATGAACAAGATGGAGTATTCTGCAAACTTTATGGCAGATGGTACGTGGACGGAAACGGAACATGAAATTGATAAAAAAGACATTCCTCAAGCCGTCAAGAATAGGTTGAACAGCTCTTTTGCAGGTTATGAAGTTGAAGAGTCTGAAACTTCTGAAACCAAGGACGGAATGGTGTATGAATTTGAAATTGAAAAAGGAGAGAAAACTATGGAGGTGGCCATTTCCCCGAGTGGTAAAGTGGTTAAAAAGCAATCTTCAAGTGAGGAAGATGAAGAAGGTGAGGAAGCTGAAGAAATGGAAAATGATTAACTGATTTTTTCATAACCAGGTTGGTTAGTTAGATTGAAATGCCCGGTCCATCGTCAGGACTGGGCATTTTTCTGTCTCTTATACACATCTGACGCTGCCGAC
>CAJXPE010000143.1 GCA_913057965.1 uncultured Marixanthomonas sp.
CTCGGAGATGTGTATAAGAGACAGATCACGGAGTTCAACGAGTCCTTTTAAGTAAATAATATCCTTCAAAAAACCTCCGCCTTGAAACATGCGTGAGGTTATATTAAATGCGTGTTCTTTTGAAAAACCATATTCTGAATACAATAAATTGAATACTTGCTTAAAATCGGCGCCATCTAAAAGCGCATCACCAGCCACCACACGTCCGGCCAAGATTCGAAGTCGGTTGCCCGAAAGGCCGCCAATTAAATATTCTGAAAGTACCGCGATACCTTCTTGTAAAGCATCATAATCGGCAAATCCTGCTGCCATTTGGCTGAGCGATTGTTGACTTCCATTATAATAGGTTAACGCATGTGTACCAATTTCGTGCTGCAATAAAGCGGCAGCACCGTTTTTTGTTAATTTATAATCTGACGGTAAATACAATTCCCCTTGCGAAACCATCATAATATTTACATCATCCCGAATGTGGATTTTCCCTTTATAATCGGGTGCTTGTTTTTTGAAATATTCAAACTCCTCTTCAGCTAATTTTGAAAAAGCAGTCGCGTCGATTAATTCACGCTCTTCTTGTGTGTGGTCTTCAGAAATATTTTGAAGAATTAATTTTGCTTCCGTCAATACATTTTTCTCAAGTCCTTTATACAAACGAACACTACTGTAAAAGAAATTTTTTGAACCACGCTCTTTCAACATGGTGAGTTGATGATCGATTTCCTCCCGTTTTTCATCAAAGAGATAGGAGAGAGCTGGATCGTCAATTTCGTCAATGCGTAAGTTGTATAACTTACGTTTCAGTAAATCTGGATCTACCGGAAGCAGACGGTAGTGATAGTTGTTTATTTCTTCAAAATTAGTTTCAAAAAAACGCTCCCTAAGTGCTTGAATATTTACTGGGGCAACCAATAGTAAAAACTGATAGCTAGATTGAATTTCGGTAAGCTGTTTGTCAATTTTAAATACTTCGCGATGAATATCGCGTTTCCCCAAAGCATTATAACTAGCCAATTTTGATGTAGTTTGTACTCTCACAAATTCAAAAATTGCTTTTTGAATGGCTTGAATAAAATTATCTCTAAATTTTCTAAAATAAACCGGATAGACATCATCATTAGCATCACGGTACACGGGGGGTACTTCAAGCCCAATTAATGTTCCACCTTTTGCTTTTATATCATCTATACTAAAAAGAGGCGTTACTTCTTCGAGTTGACGTTGCTTAGTTTGTTCAATGCGTGCTGTAAGTTTTACATTGTATTTTCTACTCGGAATTTTACAAAGTTCATCTTTTAAAACATCCAAAGAAACGGGTAATTTATGCGAAGGCCCTCGAATTACAAATTCGTTACTATTGGTTTCTCCACTAAAAATCTCCACTAAAATAAACGATCCGAATTTTGCAGCCATTTTTTCAGTAAGCTTTGATATAAACTCTTGAAAATAACTGAAATTTTCTTCCCCAATAATTAAATACGAAGCGCCGCTTCTTGCCAATCGCAATGTGGCTTTGTCATTGGATGCCTTTCTGTAGATTAGCAACGAAGGGACATCGTGTTCTAAAAACAAATATCCGTCGTGAGGTAACGGGCAAACGGTGCGTTCGCCAGCTGTTAAATCGTTTAAAATTTGTTCTGTTTTTCTTTCAGTTTCAGTAACCTCCATTGTTGTTCTCATTGCTTGATTAAGTACTTAAAATTTAATCTAAGCATAAGATAAAAAAACGCCTCGATGCAACCGAGGCGTTTAAAAATTATTTAACTGTAAATTAGCAAGCAAAGAGCTATATGTTAAATTAATCGCTTTAAAAGATGATTACTTACTGTACGCATCACTATGCACGTTAGCAACTGCCCGTCCACTAGGATCGTTCATATTTTTAAAACTTTCGTCCCATTCTAATGCTGCCGGACTACTACAAGCCACGGATGGTACCGAAGGAACACTTAATGCCGCCGTGTCACTGGGGAAATGTTCTGCAAAAATAGAACGATAATAAAATTCCTCTTTACTGGTTGGGGTTTGTATAGGGAATTTATAATGTGCATTCGCCATTTGCTCATCGCTTACTTTCTCGTTAACCATTTCTTTCAAGGTATCGATCCAGCTGTAACCCACACCGTCGCTAAACTGTTCTTTTTGGCGCCAAGCAACGCTTTCAGGAAGCATATCTTCAAATGCTTTTCTTAATACCCATTTCTCCATACGTTCTCCATTTATCATTTTATCATCAGGGTTTAGGCGCATCGCTACATCCATAAATTCCTTATCTAAAAAGGGAACACGCCCCTCAATTCCCCAAGCGGCTAAACTTTTGTTGGCACGTAAACAGTCGTATTGGTGTAACTTATCGAGCTTTCTAACCGTTTCCTTGTGTAGTTCTTCGCCATTGGGTGCTTTGTGAAAGTATAAATAACCTCCAAATATCTCGTCGCTTCCTTCGCCACTCAACACCATTTTTATGCCTAACGCTTTGATAGCTCGAGCCATTAAAAACATAGGCGTGGAAGCTCGAATGGTTGTAATGTCGTATGTTTCTAAATGGTAGATAACATCTCGAATGGCATCAATCCCTTCTTGAATAGTGAATTTTATTTCGTGGTGCACCGTATCTAAATGGTCGGCTACTTTTTGAGCGGCCGCTAGATCGGGGCTGCCTTCCAAGCCAATGGCAAATGAATGTAACCTCGGGTACCAAGCATTTTCTTTATCGCCGGTTTCAATACGTTTATCGGCATATTTTTTGGCAACTGCTGAAGTAATGGAAGAATCCAATCCGCCAGAAAGCAACACACCGTAAGGAACATCACTCATTAGCTGACGATGCACAGCGGCGTCTAGAGCTTCACGCAATTCTTCAATGCTAGTTTCATTGTCTTTTACGGCTTCATACTCCATCCAATCGCGGGTGTACCATTTTTTCAATTTGCCTTCCTTGCTGTATAGGTAATGACCAGGGGGGAAGAGTTCAATTTTGGTACAGATGCCTTCCAATGCTTTTAATTCGGAAGCTACATAAAAGGTTCCGTTTTGGTCCCAACCCATGTATAGAGGAATAATCCCCATATGGTCACGGGCGATTAAATATTCATCGTTTTCAACATCGTAAATGGCAAAGCCGAAGATTCCGTTCAGTTCATCTAAAAATTTGCCTCCTTTTTCTTTGAAAAGTGGTAGAATCACTTCACAATCCGATTTTGTTTGAAATTCGTATTTTCCTTCAAACTGTTTCCGTAGTTCCAGATGGTTATAAATTTCACCATTGGCGGCCAACACAAACTTTTTGTCTTTACTGAAAAGTGGCTGTTTTCCAGATGTAGGATCTACAATAGCCAACCGCTCGTGCGCCATAATGGCTTTGTCATTATCAAAAATACCACTCCAGTCCGGCCCGCGGTGACGGATGCATTTACTCATTGATAATATTTGCAGCCGCAACGCTTCTGCTGGTTCTTTTAGTTTAAAGGCACATACAATTCCACACATAATTTCTATATTTTATTTGGTTAGTAGTTTTAAAACACAAAAAAACCCGTCAAGTTTAAAAAACCTGACGGGCTATATTTCGCGACAAGTTTTTGCTACGGCAACGGGTTATTATTATTGTTGTTATTTAAGTTGAAAAGTAACATACTACTTGTATTTGTCTTGTGTTAATTTATGTAAATATTCAATAAAAAAATGAATAAAACAAATTAAAGAAAATATTTTTTGGTTTATTCCTCTTCAATTTTAATCCCCAACTCCTTTAAAACGAGACGTGTTACGTCAAAATTATTATCGTAGTATGCTAGAGAGGAGTTAACGGTCAACACTTGAGTATAGCCTTGTTCTTTAGCTATCTTGTCTAGTGCTTCACCAATTTTTGTGTACAAGGGGCGCATTTTCTCATCCCGATTTATATTTATTAATTTCGTTCCGTTTTGTTGAAACTTATTAATATCATTTTGTACGTTTCGTAGTTCAAGTTGTTTTTCTTGTTTCTGTGCATCTGTAAAAGTCGCTTCTCCTTCTCTATAAACTTTTAGTTTAGCTTGGTAATCTTCTAATTGCTTTTGAAGATCAGCATCTAGTTTTGTAGCGTATTCTTCAACTTCTTTATTAACAGTTTCCAGTTCGGGCATATTAGAAATAATATAATCGACATTTATTGTCCCAACTTTCGTTTGTGAAAATCCTGTTATACAGATTAATAAGAAGATAATCTTTAAATATTTCATAGTGCGTGTTTTGTTATTTTGGCGTAAAACTACATAAATTCTCTTTAAAGACTATAAAAAGGTGATAGTGTTACAACTAAAAAAACACAGCTTATCAAGGCTTATATAATTGTCCTCTATTTGGTTTAAGACGTTCTCTTATAAACTCCATTTTCTCTTTATTAATAACCATAAATGCGATATGATGCATTTCGGTAAGTTGTTCAGTATCACAAAACGAGTCTTTTAATGATTCTAAAGCTATAAATTCTTTCAAGTGTTTCGCATGGTGCTTTGCTATTTGTGAAGCGTTTGGGCCTCGAAAATCCCAAATTAGTTTAACGTTATTCATTATCTTTTTTTACTACTGAAATTCCTCTTTCAGCAAAATTTTTAAAATCAGTCATATATTTTTTTGATTGCTTTTTAAAGACACCAGGCATAAACCAGCCCATTAATTTCATGCCTAAGCTAGAAAACTGAAATTCATTTTTTGAAATCCATTTAGTGGTCATCCTATCTACCTCTTTAAAATAATTTTCCTGAATGTTATATACATTTTCAGTCTCATAGGTAGCGTGAAATTCTCTCGGAAAATTATTTTTGATAACCGTTTCTTTTAATGTCATATCTCGTTTCCCCATCTTATATACTAATTTCATGGTACTTCCTTCTTTACCGGGTATTCCGTTTAATACTTCATAATCTATTAGACCTTTCTGCCAATGTTTTAAGTTTTCAGCAGAATCCAATTTCTTAATAACTTCTCTTCGGGGCAGGTTGATGATAATTTCAGTAGAGTATCTCATGACCTTTAGCGATTTATGTACAAGTTACGTATTTTTTGAAAAAAGATGATGAAAAATACGTCCATTAAGCTGCTTATAAAAACGTTAGCTAACAAAACTTGTTTAACGGGGACTTTTTTTTACTTTTGCCACACTTCATATCAAAAAGATAAATCGAAATAACGTACATAGATGAATAAGTATTCCATATTGTTGCTTGTAATGGTAGTGGTTTCAGCTACAGTTTTAGGGCAAGATAAAAAAGAAGTTTTATTAACTATTGATGGAGCTCCTGTTTATGTTTCAGAATTTAAGCGAGTTTACAATAAAAATTTAGAGCTTGTACAGGATGAATCACAAAAAAGTATTGATGGGTATTTAGACTTATTTGTCGATTATAAATTAAAGTCTGCCGAGGCGTATGCCCAACATTTAAACGAAACACCTGAGTATAAAAGAGAGTTTAGAAAATACCAAGAGCAACTTTCTCGAAACTATATTTTTGAAAATAAAGTAACTGAAGATTTAGCTCGGGAAGCCTATGAGCGAGGAAAAGAAGAAATTAACGCTGAACATATATTAATTCGTACTTCTTACGATGATGTTCCGCAGGATACTTTAAGGGCTTATAATAAAATTAAAGAAATACGCGAAAAAGCAATTAGTGGGCAGGATTTTGAAGAACTGGCAAAACAGTATTCTGAAGAACCTGGTGCAAAAGAAAGAGCTGGAAAGTTAGGCTATTTTTCAGTGTTTTCTATGGTGTATCCTTTTGAAACAGCAGCCTATAATACGAATGAGGGTGAAATTTCAAATATTGTCCGAACGCAATTTGGCTATCATATTTTAAAAGTAGTGGATCGCAAGATGCGTGAACCAAAAATTAGTGTTTCACATATTATGATTTCTGATAAAGCGAATGCCCGTACGTTCGATCCAGAAGAACGTATTAATGAAGTTTACGCTATGTTGCAACAGGGGAAATCTTTTGAAAGCTTAGCAAAGCAGTATTCAGATGATAAAAACTCGGCAGTTAAAGGTGGAAAACTCGTTCCTTTTAGCAAAGGAGACTTAAAATCGAACGTTTTTGAAAATAAAGCCTACGATCTTAAAAAGCCCGGCGATGTTTCAAAACCTATTAAAAGTGAGTTTGGGTGGCATATAATTCGACTAGATAAAAAACTGAATACTCCTTCTTTTGAAGAAGAAAAGGAGCAACTTGAAAAACGAGTTAAAGATGGCAGCCGTTCAAAGGTCGTTACGATTGCAGTTAACAAAAAAATAAAAGATAAATACGGTTTTACCCAAAAGAACGATTATATGTCATTTTTTAATGACTTTATAACGGATGAGGTGTTAAATAGAAGGTGGAAATACGATACATTATCTCCGGCTCAAGATAAAGTTCTTTTTACCATAGGAACAAAAGATGTTATGTACAGTGATTTTGCTGAATACATAAACGAGCGACAGCGGAGAATGAAACTTTCAAAGAATAAATACAAAGTAATTTTCGATATGTACGATGAATTTGAAACTCAAGCATTGAAAGATTACTTTAGAGAGGTGTTGGAAGAAGAAAATGAAGAATATGCAGCTGTAATTGGAGAATACCGAGATGGCCTTCTTATTTTCGATTTGATGGAAAAAAATGTTTGGAGTAAAGCCAAAACCGATTCCGTAGGGCTTCAAAAATATTATGAAGACCATAAACAAAATTATAAATGGGAAAAGCGGTTTGACACTGAAATTATTTCAGCAACCAGTGAAGATAAAGCAGCAGCAGCAAAAAAACTTTTTGAAAAAGGAAAAACAGGAGAAGAAATAAAGACTGAACTAAATAAAGATGGCAAAGTAAACGTTATCCTTACTACAGGTATGTTTGAAAAAGATGAACGTGAACTTCCAAAAGGTTTTAAAGGTAAAAAAGGAGTGTCGGAAATTTATAATCAAAACGACTCTCACATTGTAATACAGGTTAAAAATATAGTCCCTGCAGGAATAAAACCATTGGAAGAAACAAGAGGGAGTGTATTAAGTGATTACCAAACCTATTTAGAAAAAACGTGGATAGAACAACTTCGTAATAAATACAACGTAACCATCAATAAAAAAGCACTTAAAGAAATTAAAAAAGAGCTTGAAGGTTAATGACAAAATTTGCAACATACATTTTAATATTCTTCGTGGCAGTATCTTGCGATTATTTTAAACAAGATACCCAACAAACCCCTATTGCTAGGGTTAATGAAAGCTATTTGTATCAAGAAGATATAAAAGATATCGTTCCTGAAAATGCGACATCTCAAGATAGTACCATAATTGTAAATAATTATATAACTCGTTGGGCTACACAGCAATTGTTAATAGACCAAGCAAAAATAAATTTATCACAGACTAAACTGGACAACTATCAAAAACTGGTTGATGATTACAAAAGTGAATTATATGCTGAAGGCTATAAAAATGCAATAGTGGCACAACAATTGGACCTGTCTCTTATACACATCTCCGAGCCCACGAGACCTCTCTACATCTCG
>CAJXPE010000144.1 GCA_913057965.1 uncultured Marixanthomonas sp.
CGAGATGTAGAGAGGTCTCGTGGGCTCGGAGATGTGTATAAGAGACAGGTATAATCAAATACATTTTTAATTACGAATCCTTCTTTCTCTATACGTTCGATAACATCCTCACGACGTTCTTTACGTCTATTTTTTGCAAACAACGGATACAAAGCGATATCACCATTTTCGTGAAAGGTTACCCAGTTATTTGGAAAGATAGAATCTGGAGTATCCAATTCTAACTTATCATCTTCAACAATCACGTTTACACCAACATTACGCAGTTTATCAACAAAAGCATCAAATTCTTGTTGTGCTTTTTCATTCACTTTAGCATTCTCAAGTTCAATGTCTTCTTGAAAGTAATTGTTTACCGCCGTTTGCTCATTCATTCGAAAAGCAACTGGGCGAATCATCAATATAGTATCGGTTATTTGCTGCATAACGTATTGTTTTAGGCTGCAAAATTAAGGTTTTTTAGACGGAAATATTTACTTGACTGAAGTATTTTTAGAGAAAAGAAGCTATCTTAAAAATTTGCTGTGAGACCAATTCCATACCCGGGACCTTGAAATATATTTCTACCGCCCAATACATACGATAGACTAACATACGCTCCAAAATTATCGGTAAAAGACCGATACCCTGTCCCGCCAACTTTATGGTAATCTACCCCAAAACGTTTAAAATTTTGTGGAGGAGGCGTTTCTAAGTAGTCAATCCCACCAAATGAATGTTGGTAATCATAATATACATCGTAGTACCATTTATCTAATGCTTGTCCGGCTTTGAATGTGATAGGCAAACTATTGGGGACTTCTTCTAGCTTAAAAGAAAAACCACTTTGTAAGGTCGCAAACCACCCGGCATTGGTTTGATAATGTGCCATTGCCCGTGTTTCAATTATGGTAGCTTGCTGACCAATATCATTGAGCCCCCCTATATCATAATCGGTTACGTTTGTAGAAAATCCACCGGCTAAACTTATCTCCAATTTTCCATTAGACACTGCTTTTTTAAAAGCTCTATACTTCAAAAAGGCTGAAATATCTTGTAGGTCTTTATTATCGTCAATTTCAATATAAGGAAGAGATACGTTTACATCTATATCATCGGTAATTCCGTAGGCTGCAAACAAGTTTATATAATATAGTTTTCGGGTAATATCGGTTTCATCAGTACCAGCCAAATAGTCTTTATTATCCTCAAATCCGGCTCCTAAGGTGATTGTTGTATTTTCATTTCCTCGGTAAAATCCATCGATCTTTCCTTGTGAAAACACATCACAACACCCTAAACTGATAAAAAATACTGCTAAGAGTTCTTTCATTATACTAAATATACGCAATATTACGCTATTTAGTTTTGCTTAGCTTTTGCTTTGATTGGCACTAAAATAATGAAAGTAGTGTATGTTAATCACGTATTAACGGCATGGTACTACAACGCAACAAGCCTTCCTGTTTGGCTATTTCAGCGTAGGCAACTTCTTCGACCGTAAACCCTTGTTTGCGTAACCATGTATTTAATCGTGTAAAATTCTTTTCTGAAACAACTACTTCAGGTGAAATAGAGAATACATTGCTATTCATATTGTACATTTCATCTTTAGTAATATGAAAGCAATTTTCTTTTCCGAAGTAATTGACCAACCATTCATACTCTTCTTCTTCAAGAAAACCTTCTTTATGTATGATTGCCTTTCCTTTTCCTAAGGGTTGAAAGCAGCAATCTAAGTGAAGTGCATTGTCTTTGGCCTCGGTATTCGACTTTTTAAGGTTGAACGATTTCACTTTTTTGTTCGGAAATAATTCTTCTAATTTTTTTACTGCTTTTAGATTGGTACGTGCCGTGATATATTTTGAATAATCATCCCCTCTATATGTACCTACAAAAATATAGTCGTTCCAAGGCATCACATCACCACCTTCTACGTGGGCATCTTCTGGAAACTTGATAATATTTTCTGAAGGAATTTGATCAATCACATGTTTTATAGCATCGATTTCTTGATCGCGATCGGGTAATATATTGGCTTTTATGAATTTATCGTCAATGACAAAAGCAATGTCGCGTGTAAAGATTTGATTATAATCTTCAATTTCTTTTGGTCGATAGACTTTTACGTCATATTTCTCAAATATTTTTGCAACGGCTTCCATTTCATTAATCATATCCGCTTCTTTAGGATACGTGCCCGCTTGAATATGTTCTTTCGATTTTGGATCGTACGCCTCGTCTAAGGTAGGAGCCGGACCATTACTATTTGCTGAACCTAATACAACCGCCCGAAGGCGAGAAACTTCGTCTTTAATATTTAATTTGATCATACTACAAATATAAAAAAGCATCCCCAATTTATGAGGATGCTTTGTTTATTTTAAATGGGCTTAAACTATCTTTTATCTACTGGTTTAAATTCACGGTGTGTTTCGCCAATATACACTTGTCGTGGACGTCCAATTGGTTCTTTACGCAAGCGCATTTCTCTCCATTGTGCTATCCAACCTGGTAAACGACCTAGCGCAAACATAGCCGTAAACATTTCAACAGGAATTCCCATAGCACGGTAAATAATACCAGAGTAGAAATCTACGTTCGGATATAATTTTCTATCCACAAAGTAAGAATCTTCTAAAGCTTCTTTTTCAAGTCCTTTAGCAATATCTAATATAGGATCTTCAACTCCTAAGTTAGCCAACACTTCGTCTGCAGATTTCTTGATGATTTTTGCACGCGGGTCAAAGTTTTTATAAACGCGGTGACCAAAGCCCATTAAGCGGAACGGATCTTCTTTATCCTTCGCTTTTTGCATAAACTTATGTGTATCACCACCATCTTCTTTTATTGCCTCTAGCATTTCAATTACAGCTTGGTTGGCGCCACCATGAAGTGGTCCCCAAAGTGCGTTAATTCCTGCTGATAACGAAGCAAACAAACCAGTATGTGCTGAGCCTACCATCCGTACCGTAGAGGTAGAACAGTTTTGTTCGTGGTCTGCGTGTAAAATCAATAATTTATCCAACGCATCTACCACAGTTTTGTTAGAGTTATAATCGCCATTTGGCTTTTTAAACATCATTTTAAGGAAGTTATCTACATAGCCCAACGAATCATCTCCATAATCTAATGGTCTTCCTACACGCTTTCTATACGCCCAAGCCGTTAATACTGGAAATTTTGCTAAAATACGAACAATAGCATTGTACATATCTTCCTCACTATCAACGTTTACTGAAGAAGGATTAAATGCCACCAATGCTGAAGTCAATGAAGATAAGACACCCATTGGATGCGCAGACTTTGGAAATCCGTCTAAAATTTTCTTTAAATCCTCATCAACATGAGAATGTTCTCTAATATCGTCATGGAATTTCTCCAATTCACTTTTTGAAGGAAGTTCTCCAAAAATAAGTAGGTATGCTACTTCCAGAAATTCTGCTTTTTCAGCTAAATCCTCAATAGCATATCCCCTATAACGTAACACACCTTTTTCTCCATTTAAAAAAGTAATGGCACTTTCGCAAGATCCCGTGTTTTTATATCCTGGATCTATTGTGGTTACACCGTTTGTTACACTTCTAAGTGTTTTTATATCGATAGCTTGCTCGTTTTCGCTTCCTGTAATTATTGGAAACTCATAACTTTTGCCATCAATTTCGAGGATTGCTGTCTTTGACATATATTATATAAATTTTTTGTGGTTATTTCGAAATGTAAAGGTACAAAATAATGACCGTTTTTTTAACATTTACGAACGCTTGTTAGGTTAAAATATCCTTAAAGTTCAAGGGGTTGGACGCATTTTAAAATAATAAACCCTCTTTCAGAAGAATTGAAAGAGGGTTTAGTTACATTATTTTGACTTCAATTAAATTTTAAAAGCGTTGCGTTGCGGATAATATGCCACATCGCATAACTGCTCTTCAATACGCAATAATTGATTGTATTTTGCCATCCGGTCACTACGGGAAGCAGATCCTGTTTTAATCTGTCCGCAATTTAACGCTACAGCCAAATCGGCTATGGTATTATCTTCGGTTTCTCCACTTCTATGTGACATTACTGAAGTATACCCTGCATTATGAGCCATATTCACTGCAGCAATCGTTTCGGTTAACGTTCCTATTTGATTTACCTTAATTAAAATAGAGTTAGCAATATTTTCAGAAATCCCTTTTGATAACCTTTCCACATTCGTTACAAATAAATCGTCACCGACCAATTGTACTTTATCGCCTACCTTTTCGGTCAACGATTTCCATCCGTCCCAATCGTTTTCATCCATTCCATCCTCAATTGAAATAATAGGATACTTATCACATAATTCAGCTAAATAGGTTGCTTGCTCTTCCGAAGAACGTACTTTTCCTTTCTCCCCTTCAAAAACAGTGTAATCGTACTTTCCATCTTTATAGAATTCTGCTGCGGCACAATCCAATGCTATCATTACATCATCGCCTAATTTGTATCCAGCGTTTTCAGTTGCTTTTGCGATAGTTTCGATGGCATCTTCAGTTCCATTTAACGTTGGCGCAAATCCACCTTCATCACCTACTGCGGTACTTAGATCACGATCGTGCAATACTTTTTTAAGGTTATGGAAAATTTCACTTCCCATCTGCATGGCGTGCGTAAAATTCTTGGCCTCTACTGGCATAATCATAAACTCTTGAAAAGCTATCGGAGCATCACTATGTGAACCACCATTTATTATATTCATCATCGGTACCGGAAGTGTTTTAGCACTCACGCCACCTACATAACGATATAGTGGTAATCCCAATTCTGAAGCTGCCGCTTTTGCCACTGCCAAGGAAACACCTAAAATAGCATTCGCTCCTAATTTTGATTTATTGGAGGTTCCATCTAAATCAATCATAATCTTATCAATCGTTTCCTGCTCAAAAACAGAAACCCCTAATAAGGTACCGGCTATTTTACCGTTTACATTTTCAACAGCGTTTAACACCCCTTTTCCCATGTAAGCATCACCACCATCACGTAGCTCTACAGCTTCGTGCTCTCCGGTTGAAGCTCCCGAAGGAACTGCCGCTCGACCTAAAAAGCCATTTTCCGTAATTACATCAACTTCAACAGTTGGATTACCACGGGAGTCAAAAATTTGTCTGGCATTAATATCGATTATTATACTCATGCGGTTGTAGCTTTATGGTTTTGTATGGTTGTTATAAATTGATCAAATAAATACGATGCATCGTGTGGTCCTGGACTTGCTTCTGGGTGATATTGTACCGAGAATACAGGCTTATTCACCATTTTAATTCCCGCTGCTGTTTTATCGTTAAGATGTAAGTGTGTAATTTCAATATCTGGATTCGCTTCTGCTTCTTCTCTATTAATAGCAAAACCGTGATTTTGAGAAGTAATTTCCCCTTTTCCAGTTTCTAAATTTATAATAGGATGATTAATACCACGGTGTCCATGGTGCATTTTATAGGTTGAAACGCCGTTTGCCAAAGCAATTACTTGATGTCCGCCGCAAATTCCGAATAAGGGAGTTCCTTTTTCTATGATTTGTTTTGTTACTTCAATTGCATTTTCCAAAGGCTCTGGATCGCCGGGACCATTTGATAAAAAGTACCCATCTGGGTTAAACGCTTCCATTTTACTTAGAGGAGTATCGTACGGGAATACTTGTACGTAACAATCCCTTGCAGCAAGGTTTCGAAGAATATTGGTTTTAATACCATTATCCAGGGCGGCAATTTTATAAGTTGCATTTTCTTTTCCGAAGAAATACGGTTCTGTTACCGAAACTTTTGAGGCTAGCTCCAATCCTTTCATATCTGGAATATCGGCTAGTTGTTTTTTTAAACCTTCAATGTTTTCAACGTCAGTAGAGATAACTGCGTTCATTGATCCATTTTCTCGAATGTAACTTACCAAAGCTCTGGTATCGACGTCACTAATGGCCAATAAATTGTTTTTGCTTAAAAATCCTTCTAGCGAATCATCTGCTGCCGGACGGGAATGGTTATAACTAAAGTTTCTACAAATTAAACCAGCAATTTTAATACTGTCAGACTCCATTTCGTCTTTTGTGGTTCCGTAGTTACCAATGTGTGCATTGGTGGTCACCATTAGTTGGCCGAAGTAGGAAGGATCTGTAAAAATCTCTTGATAACCAGTCATTCCTGTATTGAAGCATACTTCACCAAAGGCTGAACCTTCTTTACCTCCTACTGCTTTTCCGTGAAAGATGGTGCCGTCTGCTAATAAAATTATTGCTTTTTTTCTTTTTTGGTATTTCATATTTGAAAGGGTTTCAGGTTTCAAGTGAAAAAAATGTGCTAAGTATTTTCTGTCTAAATTGATGCAAAAATAATATAAAAAAAGGGGATAAGCATAATGCTCAGCCCCTTCTATTTAAAATACTGAAAATATATTTTTCTGAAACGCTCCCAATCCTTTAAGAACGGTTCAAAAAGCGTTATTTTTTTATAAACCGTTTAACTATGTTTCTGGTATTTGTTTTTATTTCAACAAAATAAATACCACTGTTTAGGCTAGAAACATCAAAAACACCTTTTTTGTTTTCAACCAATGATAAATGTTGTCCTAAGCTATTAAAAAATGTTACGTTATAAGCTTGAGTAGATAATAAAATATTTAATTCACTATCAACTGGATTTGGATACATTTTAAATTCAATTGTGTTATATTCTTCTGAAGAAAGTGTCCCTGGATTAAAACTGTAAACAGTTCCAGACGGAATTGCACCTTGTAAAAAATCGCCTTCGTACTCATCCCCTGGGGTAACGACCACAAAATTTGGGTTGGCGGGAGTGCCCTCCAATAAATAAGCGTCTTCAATTAGATCACCTGAATCCAAATCAATAGAAGGAATTAAAGTCACTACAGGGCCTGCTTCCCCTTCAAATGAATTGGCAGGATTATTTATTTCGCTTACTCCATACCGATATTCAATTATATTGGAACTTTCATAAAGCCACATTTGAAAATTTATAAAATCGTTTTGAGTTTCATCCTCCCAGAATCCAGCATTGTTCCATTCAATTTTTAAAATTCTACTCCCCACATCGCCTTCGGTTTTATATGAAATATTAGATTGAGAAACAGACGTACCATCCCCTCTATCAACGATATCTTGACCAATAGGGCTCATTATTGGTAAAATACCCGTTTCATTTACATTTGTGGAAAGCTCACCACCAGCAGTCCAGTCTACAATATAGATCGTGTTGAAGGTGTGGGTGTTTATAGTAAAATCAAATCCAATGGGAATTTGATATTCTGGATCGTCCCAGACTTCCCCGTCGTTTAAAGAAGTACTATTTACCAAATCTTGATAAGGCTCGTTAAAAGCATTAAAGGTGTATACTTGTGCGTTAACAGTAAATAAAGACAAAAGTAGGCCAGTTAGTAATATTTTTTTCATTTATATATCTTATTAGTTAAAAAACCGCAAGATTAACTAAAAAATTAATATGAAAAAATGTTTTTGTGAAAATAATTAGGTTATAAAAAGTAATAAATTC
>CAJXPE010000145.1 GCA_913057965.1 uncultured Marixanthomonas sp.
CGAGATGTAGAGAGGTCTCGTGGGCTCGGAGATGTGTATAAGAGACAGACATCATACTGTTCATCGGTTCCTATCATAAAATGATGGTTGGCGAAAGGCACAAAATTGTGTTTTTTATAAAAAGCAATGGCTTTTGTGTTTTTCTCCCAAACGCCTAGCCAGAGTGTATTGATTTTTAAAGAGTGCGCTTTCTCAATTGCTTTCTGAAGTAAAAGCTTACCCGTTCCTTTTCCTTGAAAAGGTGTAGAAATATAAATTCGTTCTATCTCAAGAGC
Organism: uncultured Marixanthomonas sp.; assembly: GCA_913057965.1. Lineage (GTDB taxonomy): Bacteria > Bacteroidota > Bacteroidia > Flavobacteriales > Flavobacteriaceae > Marixanthomonas. The sequence goes on from CAJXPE010000145.1 coordinate 276, forward strand.
TTTTGGGAGTACGTTATCTGTTTGTGCCATCCCTCGGTTTACTTTTAGATATCCAATTATTGCTTCGTTGTGAATGGCAAAATAGTAAAATGAATCTGGATTTAAAAGACTGTTCCGTAGCCGGTCGATGTTGAAATTTTCAGTTAAATACGCATCCATATCTTCTTTTGTATTCTCAGAAGCATACGTAGAAAAAAAAGTGTTTTTCGAAAATGTTTGCAAGGCTACAACTTCTTCACTTCTTACCTTTCGTATTAAAATGGATGATGAATGATTCATGTTGAGAAATCAAGGTTAGATAAACTAAAGATATAAAAAAGCCCCGAGCTGTTGTCGGGGCTTTACTGGTGTTAAGATACAATTTTATATAAATGAATTAACCGCATTTAGAGGAACCGCAATCTTTACATGTTAAACAACCTTCTTGATAAATAAGTTGCGAAGAATTACAGTTATCACATTTTTGCTTTCTTGCTAATGTTCCGTCTTCAACATAACGTTTTAAGGCTCTAGCGACACCATTTTTCCAGGTGTTAATAGATTCGCTGTCCAATTGTAAGCTGTTAATTAATTCAACGGCTTTTTCAATAGGCATTCCGTGACGCAGTGTGCTGGAAATTAGTTTAGCATAGTTCCAGTATTCTGGGTCAAATTTATGCGATAACCCTTCAATAGTGGTTTTATACCCTCTTTTGTTTTGATATTGAAAATCGTAACGAGACGTTCCGTCTTCATTTCGGTTTTTAATAATTAATCCTTCGGTAGCCCAACGTGGAATTAAAATTCCATCTTCGTCATCGGCCAATCCGGTAAAGATTTCGTAAGGTTTGTCATCAATTAAACCAATAAAGGCAATCCATTTTTCTTTGTTATTCTGAAAACGAACTACATTGGCTTCTAGTGTTTGTGGACGTTTTGTTGGAAAAGAAATCAACGATTCGTGACTTTCTTCTTTTTTCTCTTCATTTGAAATCAATACACCAGAACGAGAACCATCTCTATAGACAGTAACTCCTTTACAACCGGCTTGCCACGCTTCTAAGTATAGCTTACCTACTAATTCTTCATCTACATCATTTGGTAAATTAATGGTTACACTAATACTGTGGTCTACCCATTTTTGAACGGCACCTTGCATGCGCACTTTGCTCAACCAATCTACATCATTAGAAGTAGCTTGGTGATATGGAGATTGTTCTACCAGTTTATTTAACTCTTCTTGGCTGTAGTTTTTGTCGGTATCATGACCGTTGATTTTCATCCACTCTTTAAAGCGGTGGTGAAAAACTACATATTCTTCCCAAGAATCACCTACTTCATCCACAAAGTCAACACGAGCATCTTTATCATTTGGGTTTACTTTTCTTCGGCGTTTGTAAACGGGTAAAAATACAGGCTCAATACCCGATGTAGTTTGCGTCATTAAGCTAGTGGTTCCTGTTGGAGCAATAGTTAATAGTGCAATGTTACGACGACCGTATTCCAACATATCGTAATACAGTTTTTCATCGGCTTCTTTTAAACGTAAAATAAACGGATTTTCTTTTTCTCTTTCTGAATCAAAAATACCGAAAGCACCACGTTCTTTTGCAGCATAAACTGAAGCACGATACGCTTCAAGAGCTATGGTTTTATGGATTTCAACTGAAAAATCCGTACCAGCTTCACTTCCGTACTTAATACCTAAAGCGGCTAGCATATCACCTTCGGCAGTAATGCCAATTCCGGTACGACGACCTTCTTCCGCTTTTCTTTTTATGTTTAACCACAGGTTTCTTTCCACGGCTTTTACTTCTTCAGTTTCAGGATCGGCATCTATTTTAGCTAAAATCGCATCAACTTTCTCTAGCTCCAAATCGATAATATCGTCCATAATGCGCTGAGCAGCGGCGATATGTTTTTTGAATAAATCGAAGTTGAAATTAGCTTTATCGGTAAAAGGTTGCTCAACATATGAAAATAAGTTGATAGCCAATAAACGACAAGAGTCGTATGGGCATAGAGGGATTTCTCCACATGGGTTGGTCGATACGGTTTTGTATCCTAGGTCAGCATAACAATCTGGTACCGATTCATTAACAATAGTATCCCAGAATAGAATACCTGGTTCAGCAGATTTCCAAGCGTTGTGGACAATTTTTTTCCAAAGTTTATTGGCTTCAATGTCTTTTGAATATTTCGGGTTCTGACTGAAAATAGGATATTTCTGTGTGTAATTACTTTCGTTTTTAACAGCCTTCATAAAGGTGTCGTCCATACGTACAGAAACATTGGCGCCAGTAACTTTTCCTTGCTCCATTTTTGCATCGATAAAATCTTCTGCATCTGGATGGTTGATAGAAACTGAAAGCATTAATGCGCCACGACGCCCATCTTGCGCTACTTCGCGTGTCGAGTTAGAGTATCGTTCCATAAAAGGAACAATGCCAGTTGAGGTTAAGGCAGAGTTTTTTACGGGTGATCCTTTTGGGCGAATGTGAGAAAGATCGTGCCCTACACCACCACGACGTTTCATAAGTTGTACTTGCTCTTGATCGATTTTCATGATGCCTCCATACGAATCAGAATTACCATCATTGCCAATAACAAAACAGTTAGAAAGCGACCCTACTTGGTATTTGTTTCCAATCCCAGCCATCGGACTTCCTTGTGGTACAATGTATTTAAAGTCTTTGATAAGATCAAACACTTCGTCTTCATTCATTGGATTCGGATAGCGTTTTTCTACTCGAGCAATTTCCTTGGCGATACGACGATGCATATCATTAGGTGTTTTTTCATAGATATTTCCGTCAGAATCTTTTAAGGCATATTTGTTTACCCAAACGCGGGCTGCGAGATCATCTCCTTTAAAGTATTTTAAGGAAGCAGAAAAGGCTTCGTCTTGTGTGTAGGTTTTGGGGGCGGAGGCGGGAGCTTTTACTTGCATATAATGTATAGTTTTTTGTAGTTGAAAGATTCAGTTCTGAAAGTGTAAATATAGAAAAATAGATGACACTTCACGCTATATAAAAATAAAAAGTTTACAAGAAAAAACAGTTAAAACGTTGTTATTCAGTAAAATAAAAATTTGTTAACAATAAAAAGTTAACAAATTTTGAAAATAGAGCATGATAAAGAGCTGGCTCTTATTGGTTTGAGATGTGCAAGTTTTAAGATGATTTTTTTTTGAAAAATAATTACTCTTTTTAAGTAAGTGTTCTTTTGAATAGGGTATTCGTAAAAGGTGTAGCTTGTTAAATAGGTAAGACTGCTGTTTTCTACCATATAAAATATAGATTCCTATTGAATTAATTTGTTAAAGTTTTTAGAAAGAAAATAATTGGCATTTCTTAATTGAAAACCTATATTTGCACGTTTTAAAATTTATATAAACACGTACAAGAATGCAAAATAAAGGACTCATTACAGTATTTGCGATACTATTTGGCTTGGTAAGTTTATACCAATTGTCATTTACATTTATTGCAAACAAAGTGGAAGGCGATGCAGAGGCGTTTGCAAAAAGCCAATACACGCAGGAAAACCAACACGATGAACGTGAAATGGCAGAATCTCGTTATCTGGATTCTATAGGAGCCGATCCTGTAATACTGGGGATTGACTACAACACCGCAAAAGGCAAAGAGCTTAACAAAGGGCTTGATTTAAAAGGGGGGATTAACGTAATCCTACAAGTTTCGGTTCAAGACATCTTACGTGGGTTGGCAAACGACTCTAAAGATCCTGCATTTAACCAAGCATTGGTGAATGCTGTTGAACTTCAAAAAAGCAGCCAGGACACTTATTTAGAGTCTTTTTTCCAAGCGTTTGAAGCCATTCCGGGTGACAATTCCTTAGCATCTTCTAGTATTTTCTTCAATAAGAACTTAGAGGACGATATTAATGCTTCTATGACCAACGATGAAGTAAAGTCGGTATTGGAGAATAAAATCGATGAGTCTATCCTTTCCGCATTCGAGGTTATACGTAAGCGTATTGATAAATTCGGTGTTACACAACCAAACATTCAGCGTTTAGGAAACTCTGGACGTATTTTGGTAGAGTTACCAGGAGCGAAAGATGTAGAGCGAATTACAAAATTATTGCAGAGTACAGCGCAATTAGAGTTCTGGAACGTATATAAGTTTGAAGATATGGCCGGCTTTTTATCGCAGGCCAATGAGAAGGTAAAAGAATTAAAAGGAACTACGGCTTCAGAAACAGAAGAAGCTTCTGAACAAAATGATTCTACTGCAGTAGCACAAGATACAACCGCTACCGATGAAGACGATATTAGCAAGTTATTAGGAGGTGAAGATGTAGAGGAAACTGCCGAAGAAAACCCAATTTTAGATAAAATGGTTTCTCCAGGTTTTCAAGGAAGACCTATACTAGCAACATTTAAATTAAGGGATACTGCTGAAATAAACAGTTACCTTCGCATGCCACAAGTTCGGTCTTTATTACCAGCTGAATTTCGATATGTAAAATTTGTTTGGGACCTTCCAAGAGAAAGTGAGACAGAAGATATTGGCGAAATAACGTCATTATACGCAATTAAAGGAAACCGCAATAGTGAACCTCCGCTATCTGGTGGGGTGGTAACTGATGCAAACCAAACATATGATCAAGTTGGGCAAGTTGCCGTTTCTATGCAAATGAACGGCAAAGGTGCTCGTGTTTGGGAAGAGTTGACAGGTGAAGCCTATAAAAACCAAAGTCAGATTGCTATTGTACTTGATAATGTGGTGTATTCTGCACCTGGTGTAACTTCAGGTCCTATTTCAGGAGGAAGTAGTTCAATTACAGGAGACTTTACAATTACAGAAGGACAAGATTTAGCAAACGTATTACGTGCAGGTAAATTACCGGCGTCTGCAGACATTATTCAAGCGGAAGTAGTTGGTCCTACATTGGGTCAAGAAGCGATTAGCAGTGGAATTATATCATTTGTTCTGGCATTAGCATTTGTGTTAATATGGATGATTTTCTATTACGGTAAAGCCGGTGCTTTTGCCGACATTGCTTTAGCTGTAAACATCTTATTTATCTTCGGAATTTTAGCAGGACTAGGTGCCGTGTTAACACTACCTGGTATTGCTGGTATTGTATTGACCATTGGTATTTCGGTGGATGCGAACGTTCTTATCTTTGAGCGGATACGAGAAGAGCTCGCTAAAGGAAAAGCGCAACGGGACGCTATTAAAGATGGTTTTAACAACGCATTATCATCTATTCTTGATGCCAACATTACAACAGGATTAACTGGTTTAATATTATTGGTATTTGGAACAGGACCTATTCAAGGATTTGCAACTACTTTATTAATTGGTATTCTTACTTCTTTATTTACGGCAATCTTCATTACTCGATTGTTTGTAGATATGTATGCTAAAAATGGAAAACCATTAACGTGTTCTACAGGTGCTACTAAAAACCTATTTAAGAATGTAAATATTAACTTCTTAGGAAAGCGTAAAATTGCCTATATCATTTCAGGTATTTTAATTACAATTAGTTTAATATCGTTGTTTACCAACGGATTAAATCAAGGGGTTGATTTTGTGGGTGGACGTACCTATACTGTTCGTTTTGATAAAACGGTAAATCCTACCGAAATTCAAGATAACCTAATACAGACTTTTGGTAGTGCGGAAGCAAAAACATACGGAAGTGATAACCAACTTAAAATTACGACTAAATATAAGGTTGATGAAGCTAGTGCTGAAGTAGATCAGGAAATAGAACAAATGCTTTTTGAAACCTTAAAACCTAACTTTCCATCTACATTGACCTTTGATGAGTTTAAAGCTGATGATGAAGGCAAAGAAATAGGTAGAATGCAGTACTATAAAGTAAGTCCAACCATTGCCGATGATATTAAGAAAGACTCTTTCTGGGCTGTATTAGGATCGTTAATAGTTGTGTTCTTATACATTTTATTACGATTTAGAAAATGGCAATTTAGTTTAGGTGCAGTTGCAGCGGTATTCCACGATGTTTTAATCGTATTGGGTATCTTCTCACTTACCTATAAGTTTATGCCATTTAATATGGAGATTGACCAATCGTTTATTGCAGCAATCTTGACGGTAATTGGGTACTCACTAAATGATACCGTGGTTGTATTTGACCGGATTAGGGAGTTCTTTAATGAGCACACCAGCTGGAAAATGAACCGAGTAATCAATAGTGCATTAAACAGTACGTTAAGTCGAACGTTAAATACCTCGGTGACTACGTTAATTGTATTGTTATCGATCTTCTTGATTGGTGCAGAATCGATACGTGGATTGATATTCGCCTTGATTGTAGGGGTTGTAGTAGGTACGTACTCCTCACTCTTTATCGCAACACCAGTATTCTTTGATACCGTTAAGAAAAGAGGAATCGACCTTACTGAGAAAAAAGAAGAAGAGGAAGAAACACCAGAAGCACTTAAAAAATAGGCTCCTGTTTTCTTCGGAAATATAAAACGCCCGATTCAAATTTTGAATCGGGCGTTTTGGTTTTTAAATTAGCTATTGAAATAGTGGTCTTAAAGAACTGGGCTAGTTTTTTCATAAGATGCGTCTTTGCCCATAATGTTTTATTTTAGTTGGTAAAGATTGTTTCTAAAATCTTCTAAAATAAAAACCTTTGAAAAGTCAGTGTTTATTTCAGCTTTTAAATTCTTATCCATATTATAAGAGCTATCGCCTGTATTTCCGATGACAATTAACAACCATTGTTCTTCTATTCCTTTTTTTTGATAATTTAATAATTTTTCTTGTTTGTTTTTAATAGCATCTTCAATGAGTTTTTTTGTAATGTCTTTAGTCCACCACGCACCTAAATTTACATTTATACTTTTTTGAGAATGTGGCATCTTTAAAATTCGGTCAATAATAGGGTTCTCAATTAAAGTATCGCTTAAAATGTACTCTTTTACTACTTTACGTATGGTTTCAATCAGTTCCTCTTTTTGATTAATTTTAAAATTAGCATATGGCATTACATAGCAATTCGCTAAAAAATCTGGTAGATCACTATCAGTTTTTAGTTTTTTTTCTGCTTGGTTAAATATGTTTTGGAAAAAACCTTCTCTTGCTTTTGCATCAAAATCGACAATTATTTGATGCTCTAATCCTATGTGCTTTATTCCATCTGTAATTATAAAATCGGGTCTTTCAGTTATTTCATTTATTTTATATCTGTCTCTTATACACATCTGACGCTGCCGACGACTCCTTACGTGT
>CAJXPE010000146.1 GCA_913057965.1 uncultured Marixanthomonas sp.
GTCGGCAGCGTCAGATGTGTATAAGAGACAGATGAAAGAGCACAGTGCTATACGTACTGTGCTTTTTTAATTAAAAAGCTGTTGCAATACCCCCAACGATTTAGGTGTTTTAAACCCTTGCGAGTGGTACTGGTAATAGGTGAGCATTAAATTTAACGTCGCCGTACGTGTATTTTTTGTGAGCTTTATTTCAGTTAGCTCGTTAAAATCTTTATCGAAAAATTGCTTTAAGGCTTCCACTTCATTGCCTTCTGCAGAAAAATGGTCATCAAAGTGTTTTTCAAATGTCCCTTCTTGTATATTAAAATACGAATACTCAATATGCGAGGTATCTGGATAAAAACCTAAATATTGAGATAGTTTCAGTAGAAAAAGAATGTGAAAATCGGCATAGGTTTCATGTAAATCTAACCACTGAAAAGAATAGGCTAAAAACTGAAATAATTGAGTGTTGGTTTCTTCTTCTTTAATAGTGCTTTTTAATATTTCAGAAAGAAACATAACCAATGATGACTTAAAAACATCGGTATGTAATGTTTGATACGGTTGGATTATTTTCGCTTCTTTTATATATTCTAAGGTTCCCTTGTTTTTATGGTTGGCAACCAGATCAAGTTGTGTTAGCGGCTGAAAAAAAGACGTGCGGAGTTTTCCTTTTTTAGATTTTAAAATATTACGGAGCATATAGCTTTTTAAACCATCGGCTTCAGTAAAACAGCTCACAATTAAATCGGCTTCAGAATACCGTAACGAAGAAACGACAATAGCTTTTGTGGAAACAAGCATTATCTAACAACCATAATTTTAGCAACTTTGGTCTCCAGGGCATCGTCTGTACTTATCAAAACCAAATACACACCAGACGCTACTTTATACTTGCCAAACGCTGTCGTATCCCATAAAATACTCCCGCCTTCGCTGGTTTCTTCAAAAACAAGGTTTCCTTCAATATCGGTTATTTTTACATTGGCATTGGCGGTAAGTCCGTCGATGGTAACGTTTCCATTAAAACCTGGACGTACTGGGTTAGGAAATGCATATACTTCATCTAAATTATCACGTGGTGCTGTTGCCGTACCGTTGTAAGAAACCAATCCGTTAGTTGTCGCGATGTAAACAACACCGCTAAATTCATCAATAGCAATATCTTGTATGTTATTAGATGGCAATGGGGAATTATCTTTTGTAAAGCGTAACAGGGTTTCTTGTCCGTTGGGGGAAAGATAGAAAACTCCAGAACTACCCGTGGCTATCCATTTATTATTAGACCCATCTACTACAATGTCTGTGATAACTTGCTGAAATAGTAATTCCTGAGGCACGCCATCTTCTAAAATAATAATTTCTTGGGCTTCCACATTGGCATCTTCTTCAAAAAAACCGCCTGTATTAAACAGAACCCTTAGGCCTTCGTAGGTCCCGATCCACAATCTGTTTTGTTTATCAATTGCTAATGCACTTATATATTTATTAGGTAAATTACCTTCTCCTTCGCCTTCTGTTATTTTATTAAATTTATTTTGATTAGGATCGTACCCTATTAATCCAACATCTGAAGTTCCGAAAAATACAGTTCCTTGTGAAGAAACAGCCACTTCGCTAAGTGACAATACATTATCAGTGTTAATTATAGAGCTAATATCTATTCGTTGAAATTGTCCTTCTGGCGTGCGTTTTATAAGTCCTTCGGCTATTCTGGACTGTGTGAACCATAAGTTCCCTTGGTTATCGAAATCCATCCCAAAAAGACGAATTCCTTCATTTTCCCCATTTGAAGCACTGGTTTCTTCTAGTGGACTATTACTCTCATTGTATAATGTGGAAGGCTGTTGTTCTGAAATTTGCAATAACCCCCTTTCATAAGAAGTCATAAAAACTTCTTCAAAATTATTGGGATTTATTTTTACGCGCACCAAATCATTAACATCTGTATTAAATTGTGCAAAAAGATCTTCATACGGAATGTTTAACCACTCGTCTTCCCTAAAATTACTAATACCTTTATACGTCCTTGGAAAAGGATTATAGTTTACATCAACATCGCCATAAGCTACCCACACTTGTCCGGGTGAAACGTCTATACTAAAACTTTTATTTGATAATGGACCATCGGGCAAAATCTGTTCTGCTTGGTTGGTATCAAATTGCACTGCTAACATACCATCTTCATTTGTGCCCAAATAAAAAGTATTATTGAATGCATAACCTGAAAGAAGTTCATAATCATATTCGGGTACTGAACTTACTGATGCTTGCTGTTGAAACCCTTCGGAATAGGTTTGTATCGAATTTGCAGTTGTAACGGTTAAAAGATTATTAAAAGACTGAAAATCGACTATGTTACTGAAACTTTGCACGTTCGTTATACCGCCATTGGGGTTCAATCTAGACACTGTGTTTCCAGTATTGGTGACATACAATTCTGTTCCCAATTTTTGAACACCTGTATAGTTTCCGCCTTGAATAGTAGGCCACTGTTGAAAATCTATTAGATTATCATTTTCTACAAGCGCTCTTTTAATACCATTTGAAGTGGTTGCTGCAAATATGTATGGTTCAGCAACTGTGGTTTGAAGAATATTTATTTGAGATCCTCCTGCGCCAATAAAATACGTGTCTCCAAATTCTAACGTAGCGAGATTATAAACCGAAATACCATATTCTGTTGAAATGTACAGCAGGTCATTGTGTTCATCAAAGTGATTGATATTTTTTTGGTTTGGCGGAATCACCTGTTTATCTAGTATATCGACAACGGTTAGCACATTTTCTTCTCCATCTTGCACTATCTCAATTAACCCGGTTTCATAGCCAATTACCAATAAACCATGTGCTTCACTATAATGAATGGTTGAAATAAGCTCTCCGGAAAGACCATTGACCGTTGAAATGGTATTCGTCTCATTGGTACTTAAATCGTACGTAAATATTGCATTTTCTGAAGCTCCATAGACTTTATCATTCCCTTGCGATATGTCCTTTACTGAATTGTATGAAAAATAGCCCGTCCAAGAATTTTCAAAATTTTGGGCATTACTGTAAAAGGTAAAGAAAAACAGAATAGTTGTTACAACATACTTCATAGAGAATACTTTATCAAAAATATAACACGCTAAAATACTATTTATTGCAGTATTTCAATGAAAAAAGGTTGATGATATTCTTACCATATCACCAACCCTTTTAAAATATTTAAAAAAATTTTATTTCAGAATTATACCACTCCTTGTGCCATCATAGCTTCTGCTACTTTTACAAATCCTGCAATATTAGCTCCTTTTACGTAATCTACATATCCGTCGCCATCTTTACCATATTTAACACAAGCTGCGTGAATATCGTTCATAATTGAATGAAGTTTTTCATCTACTTCTTGAGCGGTCCAATTAAGACGTAAAGAGTTTTGAGACATCTCTAAACCTGATGTAGCAACCCCTCCCGCATTTGATGCTTTACCTGGTGAAAATAATATTTTAGCTTTCTGAAATACTTCTATTGCTTCTGGAGTAGAAGGCATATTAGCTCCTTCGCCTACACACATACAACCATTATCAACCAATACTTTAGCTTCATCGGCATCCAGTTCGTTTTGAGTTGCACACGGCAAAGCTATATCACATTGTACACTCCAAGGACGTTTACCTTCGTGATATTCTGCAGAAGCATATTTATCTACATATTCTTTAATTCGGCCTCTTTTTTCGTTTTTAAGCTCCATTACAAAAGCTAGTTTTTCCTCATTTATTCCTTCAGAATCATATATAAACCCTGATGAATCTGAAAAAGTAACTACTTTACCACCAAATTCCATGGCTTTTTGTGCAGCAAATTGCGCTACATTTCCAGAACCTGAAATTACAACCGTTTTTCCTTTAAACGATTCGCCTTTGGTTTCTAGCATGTTTTTAGCAAAGTATACGTTTCCATATCCTGTTGCTTCTGGACGGATTAATGATCCTCCGTACGAGCGGCCTTTACCGGTTAAAACACCTGTAAATTCATTTCGAAGTCGTTTGTATTGACCAAACATATATCCAATTTCGCGTCCGCCAACACCAATATCACCTGCAGGCACATCGGTATTAGGACCAATATGCTTAGAAAGCTCGGTCATAAAACTTTGACAAAAACGCATTACTTCATTATCACTTTTTCCTTTTGGGTTAAAGTTAGAGCCTCCTTTACCACCACCCATAGGAAGTGTGGTAAGACTATTTTTAAAAACTTGTTCAAAACCTAAAAACTTTAAAATGCTCAAGTTAACGGACGGGTGAAAACGCAATCCTCCTTTATAGGGACCAATTGCCGAGTTAAACTCTACACGGTATCCTTTATTAACTTGTATATCGCCATTATCGTCTATCCAAGGGACTCTAAATAATATGGTGCGTTCTGGTTCTACCATACGCTCCAAAAGCATTTTATTTTGGTATTTTTCGTTTTTTTCAATGAACGGAATTACAGTTTCTGCAACTTCTGTTACAGCTTGCATAAATTCTGGTTCATTTGGATTGGATTGTTCAACTTTTGAAATGAAATCTTGAATACTTTGTTTCATCTTAGAGAGGGTTTTTTATTGTTTGTAGGAACGTATTTTGAAATTAAGAAGATGATTTTTAAACTTTTATAACTAGTTTCTACTGCTTCAAAATACTTTAAAAAATTTGTTTACGTTATTAAAATGCAAATATAAACGTAATATAAAAAAAGGACGTTAATATTTTACAAATAAGCTAAATATCTTCATTATATTTCCCTGTTAGATATGTTTTTATATATTTGTTACCATTCAATTTAAACCCAAATAACAATGAATACCAGAAACCTACTGTTGGTATTTTTATTTCTAGTTTCTGCTAAACAAGAAGTTCTCAGTCAGTTTGGCTTTTCTCACGAAGTTGGAGTTATTACAGGTCCTGTTACATTTTATTCAGATTATGGACAACGAAACAATTTTGAAACCAATGTAGGAAATGTAGGTTTTGGAGTGGGTTTAATACACTATCTTAACTTTTCATATCGAGCAGATTGTAATTGCTATACTCGAGACACTTATTTTAACGATCACTTTAAGGTACGTAACGAAATAGACTACCATAAAACCAATCTTGAACATATGGGACGTTGGGTCGATCCTGATGACAATTCAGAATTTGCGCAACAACTTCGTGCTATGGAAGGGTCTACAACTGTTTTTGATATTGGTTCACAACTTGAATATTATCCCTTAAGTATTCGCGATTTTGCTGCTGGCGGGTATAAAATAGCTCCGTTTGCAAGCTTAGGTGTTCATTATGTAAACTTTAATCCTGAAGCCAGTTCTAGCCGAGGTCCTTTAAACACACCGGCAAGTACACCCGTAAAATATATTAATGCCTTTCAGCAAGAGGCAGCTTCTACATTTTCTATCGTAGGAAGTGTTGGTATTCGGTACAAATTAACGCCGTTAAGCGACCTTATGCTTGATAGCCGTTGGCAGTATTATTTTAGTGATTGGGTAGATGGATTAAACCCTGGTATTGACCAAAATGAAGTTCGTCCAGTTCCTGAAAACAAATCCAACGATTGGATTTTTTGGCTGAATGTAGGCTATATTTATTACTTAGATTAAACACTCAAAAAAATATATAATAAAAAGCTCGGAATGTATATTCCGAGCTTTTTTATAGTTTCAATCTAACTTTTATCCTATTGCTTGTTCCAAATCAGCAACCAAATCGTCTCCATCTTCGATACCCACACTTAAACGAATTAAAGAATCTACAACTCCTGTTTCTTCACGCTCTTCTTTAGGGATGCTTGCATGCGTCATACTTGCCGGATGACCCGCTAGACTTTCCACTCCACCTAAACTTTCAGCTAACGTGAACACCTTTAGGTTTTCTACTATTTTAATAGCTTCTTCATAATTATTTCCTTTAGTGGTGAACGAAAGCATTCCTCCAAAATCGTCCATTTGCGCTTTGGCTATTTTGTGATTAGGGTGGTTTTTAAACCCAGGCCAATAAACATTCTCTATTTTTGGATGTCTAGAAAGATACTCTGCCACCTTTTTACCATTTTCACAATGACGTTGCATCCGGACATGCAATGTTTTTAGGCCTCGTAACACTAAGAAACAATCCTGTGGTCCAGCTATAGCACCACCTGCATTTTGAATAAAATATAACCTGTCTGCTAGTTCTTTGTCTTTTACCGCAAGTGTTCCCATCACTACATCACTGTGACCGCCTAAATATTTAGTGGCACTGTGCATAACGATATCGGCTCCTAAATCTAAAGGCCTTTGTAAATAAGCAGTTGCGAATGTGTTATCAACAGCTAATAACACATTGTGTTTTTTAGCAACGGCTGCTGCTTTTTTAATGTCGATAATATTCAGCATTGGGTTGGTTGGCGTCTCTACCCAAATTAGTTTTGTTTTATCAGTCACATATTCTTCTATATTTTCAGCATTTTGCATTCCGATAAAGCGAAATTTAATTCCGAAGTTTTCAAAAATAGACGTGAACAATCGGTAGGTTCCGCCGTATAAATCGTTGGTTGAAATTACCTCATCACCCGGTTTTAACAGCTTAATAACAGCGTCGATTGCCGCCAAACCACTACCGAAAGCCATCCCGTAGGTGCCGTTTTCTAGACTTGCAATAGCACGTTCTAAAGCACTTCGGGTGGGGTTTCCGCTCCGGGAATATTCAAATCCCTTATGACCTCCCGGCGTCGTTTGTGAATAGGTACTGGTTTGATAAATAGGAGGCATAACCGAACCATAAGCAGGATCTACGTTTTCTAGTCCACCGTGAATTGCTTTTGTATTAAATTTCATGTCCTTCATCTGTATATTTTTTTTTCGCTACTAAGCCTTTTAATATAATTTTTAGAGTCACTCGTTCTAAACTTACTACTTTTGACAAACAAAGATACCAGTTTCCCTTTGGGAGGATAAATCCATCAAATTTTTAACGTATGAATAACAAATTTTTACTCTTTTGCATCTCCCTAATCACCTTGGTAAGTTGTGAAACAGAGCAGCCTCTATCTTTTACTTCTGAAAATTTTTCTGAAGAAAACCTCCCTATTTGTAAAGAAGCAAGTTGCCCAGAAATTACCATCAATTATTTTAGTGTTTCGGGAGAAGAAAGCACGTCTAAAGCTATTAATTCTGAAATAAAAAACTTTATTATTTCGTCTTTAAAAGTGATGGAAGAAGAAAGTAATGTCAACAGTATTGAAGAGGCTAGCAAAAAATTTATTCAGACCTACCAAAGGGATCGGGCAGAATTTCCTGATATGGCTGGAGAATATGTTGCTGAAATAAACGTGCGAAAAAACCTTGAAACGTCCGAAATACTATCAATAGAGGAACAACAATATAAATTTACAGGCGGTGCCCACGGATACGGAAGCCTGTCTCTTATACACATCTCCGAGCCCACGAGACCTCTCTACATCTCGT
>CAJXPE010000147.1 GCA_913057965.1 uncultured Marixanthomonas sp.
GAGATGTAGAGAGGTCTCGTGGGCTCGGAGATGTGTATAAGAGACAGATTTTATAGATAACAACCACAATTATGGTACAAGCTACTGACTATCAAAATTATATTTGTAGAACATCTAAACAAATGAAAATGAGAATCACCTATTTTCTAGTTTTTATTAATTTCATATAACGCAAAGCTTTCTGAAGAAGAAGAAACAGAAATATTACAGTATATAACGCAACTTAAAAACAGCCTATAAAACACATCAACGAGTCAATAAAATAAATAAGCAAGTATGAACAACTTTCTAAAACAATGGGGCGAGGCAGCCTACACGACCACCGGATTTTTCTGGATGGCACTTTGGGCATTTGTCTTAGGATATATCATTAGTAGTATGATACAAGTTTTCGTAACCGAGAAGCGCATGCAAAAAGCTATGGGCAAAGAAGAAGGAAAAGGTATGTTGCTGGGTACCTTTTTTGGTTTTATTAGCAGTTCGTGCAGTTTTGCCGCATTGGCTTCAACAAAAAGTATATTTAAAAAAGGAGCAAGTTTTGTTTCCTCTATTGCTTTTTTATTAGCTTCGACGAATTTGGTTATCGAATTGGGAATTATCATTTCCATTTTCTTGGGCTGGCAGTTTGTGGTAGGCGAATATGTAGGCGGAGTACTCTTGATTTTAATTTGTTGGATTCTTATACGCATAATCAATCCCAAAAAGTTAATTGAAAAAGCCCGCAAAAACCTCGAAGATGAAGACGACGATTCGATAGACGATTCCAAAGACTGGAAAAAACAGATTCAAAAAGAAAGCAGCTGGGCAAAAGTGGCTCGTAAATATAAAATGGAATGGCAAATGGTCTGGAAAGACGTCACTGTAGGTTTCACTATTGCTGGGATTGTTGCAGCTTTTGTTCCCGATTCTTTTTTTCAAACCCTATTTATCAATAGCGGCCAAGGCAATACCGATTTTACCTTTCTGGAAATCCTGGAGCATATTATTGTGGGGCCCGTTGCAGCCTTTCTAACCTTTATCGGGTCCATGGGCAATATTCCATTAGCCGCCCTACTTTTTGGGAAAGGCGTGAGCTTTGCAGGGGTCATGGCCTTTATCTTTAGTGATTTGGTGGTATTCCCTGTGTTGCGAATCAATGCAAAATACTACGGGTGGAAAATGTCATTGTTTATTTTATTCTTGCTTTTTACAGCGTTAATTGGCACCTCACTCGCCTTGCACTATAGTTTTGATTTGTTTAATATCTTGCCAGATCCCTCCCAAGTGAAAATTCAAGACAGCGAATATTTCAAAATAGATTATACGTTCTTTTTGAACATCGCCTTTTTACTTATTTCAGGATACCTTGTTTATTTAGGCTTTTTCAAAAAGAAAGATATAGACCACAATATGAGCGAAATGGCGCCCAAAAGCCAACTGCTTGAAAACATTTTAAAATATGCAGCCTTCATCTGCTACCTTTGGTTAGCTGGTGGATTGCTAGTTAAATTCTTTATTCAATAATATGAAACATACCTATCACATACACGGAATGACCTGCAATGGCTGTAGAAGCCATGTAGAAAAAACCCTTTCTAAAGTGGAAGGTGTTTTAAACGCATCGGTTAATCTTGAAAAAGAAGAAGCGACCATCGAAATGGAAAAGCATATTCCTATTGAGACGTTTCAAAAGGCATTGGAAGCTGATGGAGGGACATATAGTATCCATAAAAGTCCCCTCCCAGCCTCCCCAAAAGGGAGGAGTAGTCAGGGATATAATAAAAAAGATGAAAAACTCCCCCTCCCTCGGAGGGGGCCGGGGGGAGGACTTGGTACCTTTTACTGCCCCATGCATTGCGAAGGCGATAAAACCTATGACAAGCCTGGAGATTGCCCTGTATGTGGGATGGATTTGGTGCCGGAAGCAAGTACAACGCCTTCTTCTGAAGAGTGGACCTGCCCGATGCACCCCGAGGTAGTAAAAAACGAACCCGGCTCCTGCCCTATTTGCGGCATGGACCTCGTGCCAAAAGAGCCCGATGTTTCTGCAGAAGAAAAAACGTACAACAAACTCATTAAAAAATTCTGGTGGGCATTGGGCTTTACCTTCCCCATTTTTCTGATTGCCATGTCCGAGATGATCCCAAATAATCCATTGTACACTATCACGGATCAAAAATATTGGAATTGGATACAGTTTGCCTTATCAATCCCCGTGGTCTTTTACGCTACATGGATGTTCTTTGAGCGCGCCTACCGAAGCATTAAAACCTGGAACCTCAACATGTTCACCCTTATCGGCATTGGTGCCGGAGTGGCTTGGCTCTTTAGTGTTTTTGGAATGTTCGTTCCAGACTTTTTCCCAGCGCAGTTTAAAACTGAATCGGGTTCAGTACACGTATATTTTGAAGCGGCTACCGTCATTTTAACGTTAGTACTTATGGGGCAGGTTTTAGAAGCCCGTGCCCACAGCAAAACCAACAGTGCCGTAAAAGAACTATTAAAATTAGCACCTAACAAGGCAATACGCGTGGTTGATGGGCAAGAAGAAGAAATAACCATCGAACAGATACAGGCCGGCGATATTTTAAGGGTAAAACCGGGCGATAAAATTCCTGTGGATGGAAGCATTACTGAAGGAAATACCTCGGTTGATGAATCCATGATCACTGGCGAACCTATTCCCGTTGATAAAAAAGAAGGAGATAAAATAAGCAGCGGAACCATTAACGACACACAATCCTTTTTAATGAAAGCTGAAAAGGTGGGTTCCGATACGTTGCTGTCGCAAATCATTAAAATGGTGAATGATGCCAGCCGTAGCCGGGCACCCATTCAAAAATTGGCCGATACCATTTCCGGTTATTTTGTGCCCATTGTGGTATTGGTATCCGTAATAACCTTTATTGTTTGGGCTGTTTGGGGCCCCGATCCGGCGTATGTATATGCCTTGGTCAATGCTATTGCGGTATTGATTATCGCCTGTCCCTGTGCGCTCGGTCTGGCTACACCTATGTCGGTCATGGTTGGTGTTGGAAAAGGCGCTCAAAATGGCGTGCTCATCAAGAACGCCGAAGCGTTGGAAAAAATGGACAAGATAGATACGCTCATCATTGATAAAACAGGTACCATAACCGAAGGAAAGCCCACGGTTTCAGAAATTGGAAAAGCTCAAGGAGGCTCTTTTTCAGAAGAGGAAGTATTGCAATACATTGTTTCTTTGAATAATTTAAGTGAGCATCCATTGGCAGAAGCGACCGTTACCTTCGGAAAAGGGAAAAATGTTGACTTTTTAAAAGCTGAAAACTTCAATTCGGTAACCGGAAAAGGCGTGGAAGGCACCGTAAACGGAAAAAAGACCGCTTTAGGAAATGAAAAGATGATGCAAGAAGCCAATGCTACACTTTCCGAAGAATTAAAACAAACAGCACAATCGTTTCAGAAAAAAGGAAAAACCGTTTCTTATCTCGCTGTCGATGGGGAAGCCGTTGGTTATGTGGTTATTGGTGACAAAATAAAAGAAACCAGTAAAAAAGCGATTCATGCCCTTCGGAAAAAGGGAATTGACGTGATCATGCTCACCGGCGACAATCACGATACTGCTAAAGCCGTAGCAGATGAATTGGAGCTGGCCGATTTTAAAGCTAGCATGCTTCCAAAAGATAAATTGGACGAGGTAGAACGTTTACAAAACGAAGGTAAAAAAGTAGCGATGGCCGGCGACGGCATTAACGATGCTCCTGCCCTAGCAAAAAGCGATGTGGGCATTGCAATGGGCACCGGTACCGATGTTGCAATAGAAAGTGCCGAAATTACCTTGGTAAAAGGCGACCTCCACGGTATTGTTAAAGCTCGGATCCTAAGTGATAAGGTAATGAGAAACATTAAAGAAAATTTATTCTTTGCCCTTATCTATAACACCTTGGGAATCCCTATTGCCGCTGGGGTTTTGTTTCCTGTATTTGGCTTATTGCTATCACCTATGATTGCGGCACTGGCGATGAGTTTCAGTTCGGTTTCGGTGATAGCGAACTCACTGCGGCTGCGATCGGCTTCTATTGAATAACTAACTTTAAAAACCATTACCTATGAAAAATTCAAATGATTATTCAAAAAAGAACAAGTACACAACATTTATATTGATGCTCGTTTTCTCTTTTATCGCTATGTACATCACCATGTACCTAAATACGTATGCAATCGATCACGTATATTTTAGCCTCACCCGTTTTTATATGACGTGTTTGGGAATTTCTGCAATGGCAGTCATTATGTGGTTTTTTATGCGAAACATGTATAAGAACAAAAAGAAAAATATAGCGATTCTCGCTGGCAGCTTTATTCTTTTTGTAAGCGCATTGGGCTTGGTTAGGGCGCAAAAACCGATTATAGGGGACATACTTTATATGAGAGCCATGATTCCGCACCACTCCATTGCTATTTTAACAAGTGAAAGAGCAGACATTCAAGATCCAGAAGTCAGGAAATTGGCTGACGACATTATAAAAGCCCAACGAAAAGAAATAGCTGAAATGAAAGCGATGATAAAACGTTTGGAAAACGAAAAATAAAGTATTGAAATAATTTAACATATTATGAAAAAGAATATTATATACATACTGTTGGCACTTGTAGGTGGTCTATTGGTTGGCTATTTAATTTTCGGCACTGGTTCTGATGGTTCAGAAAAACAAGTTTCTGAAATGTCTGATTCCCACGATCACGAAGGGGAAACGGTTGCTGAAATGTGGACCTGTTCCATGCACCCACAAATCATGCAACCCGAACCCGGCGATTGCCCTATTTGCGGGATGGATCTCATCCCTGCCGAAAGCACATCCGATGGATTGGCAGCCAATCAATTTACCATGACCGAAAATGCCATGGCGTTGGCAAATGTTCAAACCACTACTGTTGGCAATGCCATGAACATGGAAGCGGGCACCGTTGGCCTTTCGGGAAAAATAATGGAAAACGAAGAGGCCAATGCCATTCAAGCCAGTTATTTTGATGGGCGTATAGAGCGTTTAAATGTAAACTATAAAGGCCAAGAAGTTAATAAAGGTCAATTATTGGCCACTATTTATGCTCCGAAATTGGTTGCTGCACAACAAGAACTGATTACCGCTTCTTCCCTTAAAGAATCGCAACCTGCCCTGTATAAAGCAGTACGCAACAAACTGAAATTGTGGAAACTTTCAGAAAAACAAATCAATGCTATCGAAACCTCTGGTAATGTTCGGGAAAATTTCCCTATTTATGCCACGGTTTCGGGCACTGTTTCAGAAGTTTTAAGTGCTGAAGGGGATTATGTAAAACAAGGCCAGCCCATACTTAAAATGAGCAACCTCAACACGGTTTGGGCCACTTTTGATGTGTATGAAAACCAAATTTCAGAACTTGAAAAAGGACAGGATATCACGATTACCACCAATGCTTATCCCGGGAAAGAATTTACAGCCACCATTTCGTTTATCAATCCTGTTTTAGACACCCAAACCCGGACTGTCAAGGTGCGGGCTACGTTAAAAAATGACAAAGGTATTTTTAAACCCGGCATGTTTGTTACCGGAACCATCAAAGGCTTAAATGATAGATCTGGGACCTCACAGATTACAGTTCCGGCAAGTTCGGTTTTATGGACGGGCGAACGATCATTGGTGTATGTTAAAACAGCTGCTGAAAAGCCTATTTTTGAAATGCGCGAAGTTACCTTGGGTGCTAAATCTGGAGATAATTATACCATTACCGACGGCTTGGTGCCGGGAGATGAAATAGTTACAAACGGAACCTTTACCGTCGATGCCGCAGCGCAATTACAAGGCAAAAAATCGATGATGAACAAAGGAGAAGCTAAAATGAAAGATGAAGTTGAAACTGAAATGAATATGACGATGGAGCTTTCAGAATCGGTCCAACAACAACTAAAAGGGGTATTACCGAGTTATTTTGCTATGAAGAATGCCTTTGTGGAAAGTGATTCCAAAAAAGTATCACAATTGGCTTCAGAAATGAATATCAAATTAGCAACCATAAAAAAGAATGATTTAGGGACTATGGAACAAAAACATATCGCTAAAAGCAAGGAAATATTAAACATGATATCAGAAAGCGATGATCTGGAAAACCAGCGAAACCATTTTGTCGGGCTAAACCAAACCATTATTCCGCTTTTTAAAAATGCAAAAGGCTTTTCAAATATAATTTTTGTTCAAAAGTGCCCGATGGCAAACAGCAACAAAGGCGCTTCTTGGTTAAGTACTAAAGAAGAGATACGCAACCCCTATTATGGCGACGCAATGATGACGTGCGGCAGTGTTATTGATTCTATTCAATAGCGCATCCCTGTCATTCCAAAGAAGGCCACGACTGAGGAATCCCATTTGAGTAAAAAGAAAAAGATCTAATGGAAAGAACAAGCCTTCAACTAATTCGTGACAAGCAGGATGTGATTTCTCCTACCGTCGAAATGACAGCGGCAGTCATTCCGAAGGAGGTACGACTGAGGAATCTCATCTGAGTAAACGGCAAACGCTTTTATGTGAATAACACAAACACTCTTAATAGTTCTTTAAACAAAAAATAACTCCGATTTTTTCAATTTTTACAAGACTTACCCAAAAGAAAGTTTTATTTTTCCGCAAGGAAAACAATATGCTAGGAAAATTTCCAAAAACACTTTATAACCTATTAACCAAATAACTTTATAACTCAACAAAACCCATGGCCTCAGGATTTTTTGCATTGCTCGATGATATTGCCGCTCTTATGGACGACGTCGCCGTTATGAGCAAAGTAGCTGCTAAAAAAACAGCCGGTATTTTAGGGGACGATCTAGCTGTCAATGCCGAAAAAGCCTCAGGATTTATGTCCGATCGGGAACTGCCCGTGCTTTGGTCTATTACCAAAGGGTCTTTTGTAAACAAACTAATTATCCTTCCCATCGCTTTTTTATTAAGCGCTTTTGTTCCGGTTGCCATTACTATTATTCTTATTCTTGGGGGCTTGTACCTTGCCTATGAAGGTGCCGAGAAAATATATGAATATTTTGTACCCCATGCGCATGGCAATGAAGAAGAAGCATTACAAGATCTTTCTAAAGAAGAAATCATGAGTTTGGAAAAAGAACGAGTTAAATCGGCCATCTTAACCGATTTTATTCTCTCCATCGAGATTGTAATCATTGCTTTAGGCACCGTTACTAAAGAACCGCTAACCACCCAAATAATTGTCGTTTCAATCATTGCCTTAATTGCTACGGTTGGGGTGTATGGCATTGTAGCGCTTTTGGTACGTATGGATGAGTTTGGACTAAAACTTATAGATTTAAATGATAAGGAAGATAGTTTTTCAGATAAAGTTGGGAAATTTTTAATTGCTGCTTTACCAAAAGTAATCAAAAGTTTAAGCGTAATAGGTACTATTG
>CAJXPE010000148.1 GCA_913057965.1 uncultured Marixanthomonas sp.
ATCTACACGTAAGGAGTCGTCGGCAGCGTCAGATGTGTATAAGAGACAGCTGCATTACTCCTATCGTGTGGATGTTGCCTTATTTCTCCAATACTTTTTGCTAGCGGACTTGAAAGTCTGTTTATTGGTTTTCTTATGTTTTGGGGAATGGTTGTTATTGCAGACTCCCCGCTTTTATCTACTTTAGTGGCTCAAAATGCACCCGCAGAAATAAAAGGCACTGCACTTACAATAGTGAATTGTATTGGTTTTTCAATAACCATAATTAGCATTCAACTTATTACTGAAATGATAGAATGGACAGATTCCAATGCTATTTATACAATTCTCGCAATAGGTCCTATTTTAGGTTTAATTGCGTTGCGAAAGAAAAATAAAACTACTAATTAGAGTAAACCTATTTTCCATACAATAAAGACCCAATTACATTTAAGTCGATACTATCATCTTCATTAATGTAATATTCCAAAACCATTTCGCCCCAATAGGTACCATCGGTAAAGTCAGCAACAATCCAGCGGTGGTTTAAAAATTTCACCTTATTTATCTTCATCTTCCCTTCTATTCCATCGTAAGGAACAATTGGGTTTTTACCTTTTTTAGCGTTTAAGTCATAAATATATTCTCTTACCCGTTTTTCTACTTCGGAAGCTTCATGTCCAACATCTTCAAAATAGGTCATTGCATTGTCATTTCCTTGTAAAGAAAAGTAGTTTACATCCATTAATTGAGTAGAAAGCGAATCGTTTTCCTTTTCATATTTTGACACTTTATTTTTCAAAAATGCAATGTCATCTTCTTGAGATTCATAAATCTGCTTTTCATTCATATACTGAAATATGATGTATAACAAAGCAAAAAAGAACAGGTACATATATATTTTCTTCTTCATAGCTATATTTTAATTTTTAATGTGTCATAGGCTAAAAACACATTGTCTGGCAAGTGTTTTGACGCTTCTTCGTGAAAGCCCATTAAATGGCTTATATGTGTTAAATAAGCACGTTCTGGTTTTACTTTTTCTATAAAGCTTAGTGCTTCTTCAAGGTTAAAATGTGAATAGTGTTCTTTCTCCCGTAGTGCATTAACCACGAGCACTTTTGTGTTCTTTATTTTCTGAAATTCTTCTTCTGCAACC
The DNA here is from genome assembly GCA_913057965.1 of uncultured Marixanthomonas sp. Taxonomy (GTDB): domain Bacteria; phylum Bacteroidota; class Bacteroidia; order Flavobacteriales; family Flavobacteriaceae; genus Marixanthomonas. Next base: position 1,139 of record CAJXPE010000148.1, read on the forward strand.
GTTTTAACATCGGTTAAATAGGTGAATCCATCAATATGAAACCCTAAAACTGGAAGTGTGCTGTGCATCGCTTCAATAGGAGTTACTTTTTTTTCACTGATAATGAACGACATATCTTTATGGATTTCTATTTCATCTAAGGTTGGCGCTCCAGGATATTTATTTTCGATTTCAAAAATATAAGCGAAACGATCGTGCAGTGATTTAAAAACCCGTTTATGTGCGTAAAAAGGAATGTTTCCCTGCTTAAAGTAAAATGGGCGAATATCGTCTATTCCTGCGGTATGGTCACTATGTTCGTGGGTTAGCAGTATTCCGTTAAGATGAGAAACCCCTTCCCGAAGCATTTGATACCGAAAATCGGGCCCACAGTCTATTACATAATTATAATTGTTCCATTGCAATAATACAGAAACCCGAAGACGTTTATCTTTTGGGTCGTTGCTTTTGCATACAGGGTGGTTACTTCCAATTACAGGTACTCCTTGTGATGTTCCGGTGCCTAAAAATGTTACGGTAAGTTGTGAATTCATTTATACAAAAATAACAGTATTTTTTCTGAATAGCTATGGTATTGCTGTTGTTCTTCCATACCGTCCTCTATATACTTTTCAGGGTGCGTAACATCATAAAAATACCTAATTGTAGGTATTTTCAACGCTTTCAAGTATTTATACATTTGCTTGTAACTAATCATTTAAATATTTACTTATGAAAAGCTTTAAAAACCTACTTTTATTATCTATTGTTTTCTTAGTCTTGAGTTGCGAAAAAGATGAACTACCGAGTTCCGATTTTACGGTAAATCTAACCATTACCAACATGCAAGACCCTACAAATTGGTGTGATGAAGAATGTGAAGACAACACCATATCTTTTTTCGCAGAAATTCGAAATTACGGATATGAAGGTGCCGACGGTAGCTATAAAACCCTCGCAAAAATGGGAGACCATAAACTTGAATTCGGAGAAAGCGTTACGGTAACCAGAACATATAAACAGTATGAGGGTCAAGTGGCTCAATTATTTGTAGAAGTGGATGGGTATGATTATTATCTTGAACAAGATACAAGCGGCTGGTTGGCAGATGGTGACCAATTATACTTTGAAGTTGGTGGCTATGATGGTATACAAGGCGATACCGGTGAAAATCCGTATGAAGACAATAATGATTCTGGTGGTGGATTGATAGGGAGATGGGTAAACCTAAGCGGTTGCCAAAACACATCTGGAGATCAAACCTATTTTCAGTTTAGCAGCAACGGTAGTGGAAAAATTTTCAATGTAGATTGCAATAGCACTTGTGATGGTGGCGGCTATTTTATCAACTATAATTGGGAAGACAATGGATCTAGTGTTACATTAAATTATACATCAGTTTCAGAATACTGTGATGTTCAAGTAGGGACACCAGAACCCGAAACCCTCTCCTACTCTATAAGTGGAAACGAACTTTCCATTGGTGGTGCGGTTTTTACCAAACAATAGTTTTTAAAGTTTGATTTGTTTTTTAAGAGGCTACCTATTTAGGTGGCCTCTTTTATTGAGGAATTGGAACGATTTTTAAACATGAAGCTTCTCATTCTGTTAAGAAGTTTGGATGCTTAAAAATGCTGCGGCACGCTGCAAATTCATTTAAACAAAAACAACAGTATTTTTTTTGAATAGCTTTGGTATTTCTTACCTTTGTTAGTGCCGACAATTAATAAAAGGAGACTATGCCAGATACTATTTTAGGGGATAAAGAATTTGAAAACATTCCTTCCATTCGAAGTAAAGCTTTTCGGATAAATTTAAATGAAAACATCTATGGAACATTTGCCGAAATAGGTGCTGGTCAAGAAACGGTTCGAAATTTTTTTAGAGCTGGTGGTGCTTCTGGAACCATTGCAAAAACCATGTCAGCATATGACAAGGATTTTAGCGATGCTATTTATGGCGAAGAAGAAGATGGACGTTACGTTACCGAATCGCGACTTAAGAAAATGCTTTCGCACGAAATTGATCTTATCGAACAGCGGATAGCACGAAAAAAACATCCCAACAAATTATTTTTTGCATATGCCAATACGGTGGCAACTATTGATTTTGCTAAAAAATACAAAGGTCACGGTTGGGTTGGCATTAAATACCAAGTAGATCCTAAAGAGGATTACAGCGAAATTATGCTGCATGTTCGTTTTCATGAAAATGAAGCATTATTACAACAAATTACATTAGGTATCCTTGGGGTTAACTTAATTTACGGTGCCTATTACAAATACGATGAGCCTAAAAAACTCTTACGGTATTTGTATGACCATATTGACAAAGACAAAATAGAAATTGATACCATCAACTTTTCAGGTCCTAAGTTTGAAAAAGTAGATAACCGCTTAATGAGTTTGCAACTTATTAAAAATGGAATGACCGAAGCCATTATGTTTGGCCCAGACGGAAACAACATTTTACCGGCTAGAATACTCTATAAAAAGAACATTTTGGCGCTTCGCGGAAGCTTTCGACCTGTAACAAAAGTAAACATCGATATGTATGAAAACTCATACGAGATGTTTTTAAAGGAAAGAAAGGTTGAAAAGGAACGTACCGAAGTTATTTTTGAAATCACCCTATCTAACCTTCGCGCAGAAGGTGAAATTGATGAAGAGGACTTCATGGACCGGGCTAAATTACTTTGTTCATTAGGACATACTGTAATGATTTCCAATTTTCAAGAGTATTACAAATTGGTAGAATACTTTTCCCGCTATACCAAAATGCGCTTAGGCTTAGCCATGGGAGTAAACAATCTCGTTGATATTTTTGATGAAAAGTACTATCGTCATTTAAGTGGGGGTATTTTGGAAGCTTTTGGTAAGTTATTCTTTAAAGACCTTAAAGTGTACCTCTACCCGATGCGTGATCCAGAAACTGGGGAATATACAACAAGTGAAAACCTAAAAGTACACCCACGAATGAAGGAGTTGTATAAATTCTTTAAATACAACGGAAAAGTAGTCGACATAAAAGATTATAACCCAAATATTTTAAACATTTTCTCTCGCGAAGTATTAGAAATGATAGAAAAAGGAGAGGAAAATTGGGAAGAAATGCTTCCGCCAGGAGTTTCTGAAATTATTCATCAGAAAGAATTGTTTAGCTACCATGAAAACACAAAAGAAACTGAGTAGTTATTTATAGACTATATAAAAAACCGGCTAGGAAATATATTAATTCCTAGCCGGTTTTTTATGAATGATTATTGATTATTAGTTATTCTAAAATTTGTGCTGCGTGGTCTTTGGTTTTAACTTTTGCTATAACACGTTCTACTTTTCCTTCTTCATCAACAATAAAAGTAGTTCTATGGATACCATCGTATTCTCTTCCCATAAACTTTTTAGGTCCCCAAACACCAAAAGCATTGATTACCTCTTTATTTTCATCGGCCAATAACGGAAATGGAAAGTCATATTTTTCTTTAAAGTTTTTCTGCTTGCGTTTAGTATCAGCACTTACTCCTACTAATTTGTATCCTTTATTTTTAAGTTCTTCGTAATTATCGCGCAAGTTACAGGCTTCATTAGTGCATCCAGGTGTATTTGCTTTGGGATAGAAAAAAACCACCAATTTATGGCCTTTATAATCTGTAAGTGACACAGGATTTCCCTCTTGATCGTTTACGGTAAAATTTGGGACTTTGTCCCCTTCTTGTAAAGTTTTCATTTGCTATTTTTGTTTAAAAATAAGGAAAATATGACGAAACAGGAAAAGGTTGACTTTGTTATTAAAACACTTAAAGAATTGTATCCACAAATTCCTATTCCGTTGGATCATAAAGACCCTTACACCCTGTTGATTGCCGTATTACTTTCCGCTCAAAGCACCGATGTAAGAGTGAATAAAATCACTCCTTTACTATTTGAAGTTGCTGATAACCCGTATGATATGGTGAAGCTTTCAGTCGAAGAAATTCGGGAAATTATTAAGCCTGTTGGTTTGTCCCCTATGAAATCTAAAGGGATACATGGTCTTTCTGAAATTTTAATAGAAAAATATAACGGAAAAGTACCAGCAGATTTTGAAGCCTTAGAATCGTTTCCAGCTGTGGGGCATAAAACAGCAAGTGTTGTCATGTCTCAAGCCTTTAATATTCCAGCATTTCCAGTAGACACTCACATACACAGATTAATGTATCGTTGGGGTTTTACAAACGGAAAAAATGTAACTCAAACTGAAAAAGATGCAAAACGCCTCTTCCCTATGGACCTTTGGAATGAGCTTCACTTGCAGATAATCTGGTATGGTAGACACTACTCACCAGCTCGGGGTTGGGATCTAGAAAAAGATATCATTACAAAAACAATAGGCAGAAAAACAGTATTGAATGAATATTATAAAAAGAAAAAATAGAGTATAAAAAAACCCCGAAATAGTATTTTCGGGGCTTCTTAACAAAGTTTAGTTTAGAAGTGCTTCAAACTTCAATTTATTATAATCTATAACACTTAAAGCCTTAGAATAATCAAGAAGAAACTTAACGGTTTCATCTTTTGGAGCCAATTTATCCACCGGCTCCGAGTGTGAGGTTTTAGAGTACATTTTTTGCATAGAATGTTATTTTGAGGTTAATGTTTCTAAATAACGCAGCAAAAAAGACTTTATTGTATTAATTTGTCAACACAATGTTATGCTTATCAATTACCTTTCTTAAATTAATAAGAGCATATCGCATTCTACCCAACGCAGTATTAATACTCACATTGGTCTGAAGACTAATTTCCTTAAAGCTCATTTCCTTGTAAATACGCATTACCAGAACCTCTTTCTGATCTTCAGGAAGTTCTTCGATCAAACGTCGTACATCACTTTCAACCTGCCCTTTAATTAGTTGTTTTTCTGCGTTTAATTTCCCATCAGAGAGTACAGAGAATATATTAAAGTCGTCTTTATTTTCAAATTTCGGCATGCGGTTATTTTTTCTGAAATGATCAATAACCAAGTTGTGGGCTATACGCATAACCCAAGGAAGAAACTTACCTTCTTCGTTGTATTTTCCTCTTTTAAGAGAGCGTATTACTTTAATAAAGGTGTCCTGAAAAATATCTTCAGTAACATCTCTATTATATACTTTAGAATAAATAAAACTGTAAATACGTTGCTTGTGGCGGGTAATTAAATGAGAGAGTGCAGATTCATCACCGTTTATATAAGCACTTACCAATACTGCATCTGTATGGGTGTTTTGTTTCATATCAATACTTTTTAAGTTAACAACTATACGTGTTTTGGTTGTTTAGCCGCTATGTTTTAAATGTAAAAAGTAGAAATATGCTATAGGCAATAAATTTTAAAATTATCGTTGTGTGCCGTAAATATAACAACAAAGAAACGTGAAATGCAAATATAAAGTGAAAATTTACTAAAAAAATTATAATATCGGCACATGTGCAATCCCCGTTTCTATGTAGTATCTTTGCAAAATCTTACCTGAAAAAGAACCTTTTATTTTGAAAATTGACACCTTAGATACTAAAAAATATATCCTCATTAAAGGAGCAAAACTTCATAATTTAAAAAATATTGATGTTGCTATTCCTCGAAATAAACTCGTTGTTGTTACCGGTCTTTCCGGTAGTGGTAAATCCAGTCTCGCCTTTGATACACTTTATGCCGAAGGGCAACGTCGTTATGTAGAAAGTCTGTCCTCTTATGCACGACAATTTCTAGGTCGCTTAGACAAACCAAAAGTAGACTCGATTAAAGGCATCGCTCCTGCCATTGCCATTGAGCAAAAAGTGAATTCTACCAACCCGCGTTCTACGGTAGGAACATCAACTGAAATATATGATTATCTCAAACTTTTATACACCCGGATTGGTCATACCTTTTCACCTATTTCTGGAAATGAAGTAAAAAAAGATACGGTAACCGATGTTATAAACTACATAAAAACATTTCCCGAAGGTGAAAAAATGCTTCTCCTCGCTCCTATTTACTTGGAAGAAGGACGAACAATGAAAAATAAAATCCAGGCATTGGCACAACAAGGCTATGCTCGGGTAAAAGATAAAGACAAGGTAATTCGTATTGATGAATTAGAAGATAAAGCGCTGTCTCTTATACACATCTCCGAGCCCACGAGACCTCTCTACATCTCG
>CAJXPE010000149.1 GCA_913057965.1 uncultured Marixanthomonas sp.
ATCTACACGTAAGGAGTCGTCGGCAGCGTCAGATGTGTATAAGAGACAGTAGTAACAAAGATGCCTTTGAGTTAATAAAAAGGAATGCCAATAGTCTAAGTGAGTATGTGTCTCAGTTGTTGGAGTTTCAGAAATCTGAACGGCAGAAATTAAAGCTAAGTGTGGAGGAAGTGAAAATAAAAAGCTTACTTAAATTACTTGTCTCGGACTTTCAACCTCTGTTGGAAAGGAAATCTATGGACTTGGAGGTTAAAGCCCCAGATGTGAATATTTGGGTTGATAAAAATAAAATGAGCAGTGTTATTAATAATTTAATATCTAATGCCATTAAATATGGAGAGGAAGGTGGATCAATAAAAATCCTTGTAAAATCAAATGAAGAAAATATTAAAATAAAATTTTCGGATAATGGACTAGGTGTGCCAGAAAAGCAACAAAAACAAATATTCACCAGGTTTACTCGTGGTGATAATGTTAATCATAGTGGTATTTCAGGTAGTGGTATAGGTCTTATGTTGGCAAAACGAATTGTAGAATTGCATCAGGGTAAAATATCTTTACAGAGTAAAGAGAATATTGGTTCAACATTTATTGTTGAACTACAGAAAGGTTCCAAGCACTTTAAAAATGATGAAATTAAAATTATCGAAACTATTGATATTGATTACGATAAGATTCCTGATATAATTGGAGAAAACAAATTGGCACTGCTGGTTGAAGATAACGAAGATCTTAGAGCAATCATTAAAGCAGAATTGGATAAAAGTTATCGTGTAATCGAAGCTCCTAATGGCAAGGAAGGACTGGTTTTAGCGGTTGAAAAGAATCCAGATATAATTATTACTGATGTAATGATGCCACTAATGAACGGTAAAGAATTGTGCAAAATCATAAAAAGCAATATTAAAACCAGCCATATTCCTGTGGTGATGATTACTGCTTTGGGAGACGTTGAAGATAAAGTAGAAGGTCTTGATGTTGGAGCTGATGCCTATGTTGAGAAGCCATTTAGTATTGAGGTTTTAAAAGCCACAATAAATAATCTATTGCGCACACGCCGGGCACTGGGCAGTATTGCAGGTAAAGAAAATATTAAGAAAGCCAATTATACTTCACCTGATGAGCAATTTCTATCTTCAGCGGTAGAACTAATTAAGGAAAACATAACTGAGCGAGATTTCACCATCGATGTGCTTTGTGAAAAATTAGGATTTAGTCGTTCAAATCTTTTTAGAAAGTTAAAAGGTCTAACGGGTATGACACCCTCTGATTTAATCATAAAGATTAAATTGAATCATGCCGTAGAATTATTTAAATCGAATCAAAATATGCGCATTGCCGATATTGCTTATGAATCGGGTTTTCATGATCCGAAATACTTCAGTACAGTTTTTAAAAAGTTCTACGGTAAAACGCCAAAGCAATTTATGAAAAGTCAGGAAAATTGATTTTCATCCCTTTGATCGCATCCCTAAAATCTGTTAGCGCGATATTGAAACCGTGAAATAAGCGTTAATAATATAAAAATAGAGAGCAGCAATTAAAAATAAGGTAGCTCTCTTTTTTTATTATAAGGGTTTGTAATCCGTTTATTAGGGACAGGCGCTACCTCGAAGGTTGGTATTTGATTTACATGGTTATTTTTAACCTTTTTTCAGTATTTACATACGATTTTATTTTTGTGTATTATGATTGCGGTGGTTTGTAATCATCATACAATGAGTACGTAAGGCATCTTGATTAGCCTTTAAACTCATCTGAACAGTTCTTAAACCCATATTTGGTTTTACTTTTGCATATTGCGATTGCGATTATTTTGATTTAGTTAATTCTAAAAGAAGGAGTCAGCAGATAAGATTATAAGATATAAAAATAAAATCAAGTTGTATGAAGAGTACCTGTGTTATTATTGGATTACTAATCGTTAATTTTATCTGTGCGCAGACTCCGCCAAAAGAGGATGCTACTAAAAGATTGATTGAAGATTATAATTATGTAATCGGCACCCAAACCGTGGGTCCTAAATATAAATTTACGAATGAGTCGATGTTGGTAGAAACAGCTAAACAAATTAAAGACATGGGTTCTAATCTACTTAAATTCTCGATGCATCCAAGATATTGTACCGAAAATTATGGTCTTACTGAGAATAAGGAAATTACCTCATTAAAAAGATTAGCTCAATTAGAACCTTCAGTTAAAAAGGTTCTTAATATGGATTTTAAGTTTTATCACATTTGGGTATATGGTTTTTCGCAATATTCACCTGAACCAAAAGGTCAGAAAAATGATACGAATCAAATTAAATTTATAGGAGGCTATCCCGATTTATATGCCGAGGCATTATATGCCGAGTTATATGAGTTGACAAGCTATTTGTTAAAGGAATTCAATAACTCAGGCAAGGTATTTTATCTAGGAAACTGGGAAGGAGATTGGCATTTGCGTTGGGACTACGATCGTACTAAGCCAGCTGATGAGGCTACACTAAAAGGCATGCTAAAGTGGGCGAAGGTTCGTCAGAAAGCCATTGACGATGCTAAAAGAGATACCGAATATAAGAATGTTAATATCTATCACTATGTGGAAGTGAACCTCGTGCGACGTGGCATTGAATTAGGCGACAAGGTAGTAACCAATACGATCATTAAAGAGGTGAACCCAGACTATGTTTCCTATTCTTCTTATGACGCAACAAACCCACCTAAAACAGAGCAAGAGTTACATGTTTCTTTGAGCGAATCTTTGGATTATATCGAATCGCACCTTCAACCTAAAAAAGGATTGCCGGCAGGTAAGCGTGTATGGATTGGGGAATATGGAAGTCCTTTTATGAGGTATGGTGAGAAAGTTCAAAATGAGCGTGCAAAATGGGTGATTAATGCGGGTTTAAAATGGAACGCTCCTTTTATTCTTTTTTGGGAAATGTATAATAATGAAATCAAAAAAGAAACAGGAGAGCAAGTAGGTTTCTGGATGATAGATGATAAAGGTAGAAAACAGGAAATATGGCACACGCACAATAAGTTTTATAAGGATAGTAAACGCTTTTTAAAGCAGTACTTTAAGGAAAATAAAAAGATGCCGTCTTTATCTGTGTTTCAGGATAAAGCTTTAAATTTTAGTAGTTTAAATTAAGAAGTATTAGTGCACACAACGTATTTAGTTCATAAGGTGGATATCGGTGATATTCGGAATGGGTTTATCTACTAATGATTAGAAGCAAAGAGAAAGTATATTTGAAATATAATTAATAACGAAACCATCAAACTATAATAAAATGAAAAAAATAGTAATATTATTATTAGTTGTAATGCCACTTGGCCTTTTGGCGCAGCAAAGGAATATCTCGGGAGTTGTAACCGATAGTATCACAGGAGCTCAATTACCCTATGTTACAGTTCTAATAAAAGGAACTCAACAAGGAACTATTACCGACGAAAAAGGAAAATTTAATATTAAGGCTAATGATAATGATGTTCTAGTGTTTTCATATATTGGATCAAAAACGAAGGAGATAGCAGTCCAGATGAGATCTATTATAAATGTAAGTTTGGAGGAAGATATATCTCAAATGGATGAAATAACTATTAGTGTAGGGTACTATGATGTAAGAAAAGATGATTTGACCGGCTCCATTTCTCAGGTAACATCGGAAGTATTGGATAAAAACAGAACAAATTCCGTTGAAAAGATGTTGCAGGGACAGGTGGCAGGACTTGTGGTAAGAGAAAGCTCAGAACCGGGGGGTGGTATTGGAATCTCTATTAGGGGTACAAACTCTATGTTAGGAGGAACTCAACCGCTATATGTTGTGGATGGTATTCCCATTAGCCCATTGATGGATGCTCAAGGAAACAGTGGTTCCGGTCAGTCTCAAAGTTCGCTGAGTTTTCTTAACCCTAACGATATTGAAAAAATGGAAGTGTTAAAAGATGCTTCTGCAACTGCTATTTATGGAGCGAGAGGGGCCAATGGTGTTGTCGTGATTACCACAAAAAGCGCTGATAATATAAGGGGGACTGATAAAATTTCAGTGACAGTTGAAACTACGATTACAGATGTAATCAAAACTATAGATGTATTAGATGGTCCAGAATTCGAGAATTTCATGAACCAGAGAGTTGTGAACCAGTTGTACATAGATATCACAAACCCCAATAGATCAGGGCCTGTATTTGACGGCACCCAACCAATTACAGCCGATAACTTTGATGAAGTGGCTGCATTTCAACTTCCATATCCTGAATCAACAGGTATTAATACAAATTGGCAGGATCAAGTGTTTCGTAAGGCGTATTCTAAAAATTATAATATAGCATACCGTGGAGGGTCAAAAAGTAATAATCTATCCATAAGCCTTGGCTTGTTAGACAACGAGGGTGTTATTATTAACTCTGATTTTAAGAGGGCAACCTTTAATATGAATGCCAAAAGGAAGGCATTTGATGATAGAATTACACTTTTATCTCAAACAAAGGCTTCTTATTCGAACGGGAATGCAGCTTCTACTGGTAATGGGGAAATATTTCAGCAAAGAGGCGTTGTGTCCCATTCCCTGAGTTTTCAACCTATATTTCCGCTTCTTGAATTGGGACAAGGGGATGAGATTTATGCCGAATTGAACGACGATGAACCAATTTCAAACCCATACACCCTGGCCAAGTATGTAGTAGATAGAAAAAAAGCGGTGTCTTTTATTCAGTCACTTACTATCAAAGGTGAAATTACACCAAATTTGAGTGCTACCCTAAAAGGAGCTTTGAACTACCAAAAAAGTTTTCGTGATAGTTATTACCCAACCAACACTACCCGGGGTAGGAGAAATAATGGAGAAGCTACACAGGCTTTTTTGCAAAATATAAAGACTTATGCTGAAGCCAACCTTCATTATAAAAATAACTTTAACGGACATCGTGTAGATGCAATTGTTGTTGGAACATACGAAAATAACAATATCCGTAGTATGTTTAACAAGGCATACGGCTATGGGAGCGATCTAACATCATACTACACCTTCGAGTCAGCAACAGATATTCAGGTGCCAATAGCCGGATTTAGAGAACAGAGTTTGCTTTCTGGTTTAATGCGGGTTGCATACAGTTATAAAGGAAAATATTATATTGATGTGAATGCAAGAATGGATGCTTCTTCGAAGTTTGCAGCGAATAAAAAGAGCGCAATCTTTCCATCTATAGGCTTGGCTTGGAGAGCTTCCGAAGAACCTTTCTTAAATGAAGTTGAGGCTATATCCAATTTAAAACTACGTCTTTCATATGGAAAAACAGGTAGTAACCCCATCCAGCCTTTTCAATCATTGGCATTGACTTCGCCGATCAGGTATAATTTTAATAACCAGGTAGTGACGGGATATTATGAAGAGAACCTGAGCAACCCTGACTTAACATGGGAAACAACGGATCAGTTTGATGTTGGTGTAGATTTTAGCATGTTTAATTCGAGGTTGAATTTGACTGTAGATGCCTATTATAAAAAAACGCATGACTTGCTTCAATACGTTAATTTACCTGCTTCAAACGGCTACGAGAATAGGGTAGATAATTTTGGTAAAGTTGAAAATAAGGGTTTAGAGTTTAGTTTAGGAGTAGATCTTATTCGAAAAAGTGATTTTAGTTGGAATGTTTTAGGAATCCTGAGCATCAACAAAAACAAACTGGTTGAACTAAACTCTAACCTGGAGTACCAATTAGGGCCGTCTGTAGGGTATAATAATACTTTTCCTTCTATGTTTATGGAGGGTAAACCTTTAGGTATCTTCTGGGGAGCGGAAACCGAAGGTATCTATGCCAATTGGGAGGAAGCCAATGACAGTGGTATAGCGGGTGCTGCACCAGGTGAAATAAAATACGTAAACAATTATGTGGACACTGATGAAGATGGAAATCCAAGTGAGTTGCAACAGATTAATTTTGATGATTATGTGCAGATAGGAGACCCAAACCCTGACTTTACTGCATCGTTAAGCAATACTGTTACTTTTAAAAATTGGGATCTGAGTGTCTTGTTCACAGGCCAAAAAGGAGGTGATATACTTTGGGTAGATTCATGGGCATTAGCAGCTTTTCAGAGAGGTGCCAACGGTTTGGCTTCCGCGTATAATAGTGCATGGATTGCTCCGCTTACGGTAGATAAAACTTCAGGGCAAATTAGTTACGATGAGGCTGCTGGAAGGTTGACAAATGTCAACAATCCGGCTCCATCAATAACTTCTGGAGACAGGTTCAGTGTGTCGGATCGACAGATCTTTGATGGTTCTTTTATCAGGTTAAAAAATGTAAACCTAGGATATACCTATAATATTAAGGGAACAGGAAGAAGCGTTAGGTTCTATGCTTCGGCACAGAATTTATTTACCTGGACTGATTATCCGGGGTTTGATCCTGAAGTACAATCTTATAACAAGGATCCGCAAAGAAGAGGAATTGATTTTGGATCGTATCCCGGTACAAAAAGCTATGTATTTGGTTTAAAATTTAATTATTAATGAATAAGATAACCTTAAAAAAATATACTAAAATGAAAAACTTTGCATATCTAATAATGGTTGTGTTAATGCTTATTTCTTGTGAAAGTTTGCTCGAAGAACAACCTAAGACACAAACGGGAACTGACTTTTTTTATCAGAATGAACAAGATGCAATCAATGCATTGACAGCTGCTTACGCTCAAATGAAAGCTGGATTTGGTTATTACAGCCAGCAGTTTCTTTCAAATGTTTTTGCATCTTCCGACCAAGGAAGATCAAGTTGGAAACATAATGATTACTACAACGGGGTATTAACGTCCTCTAATACAACTTTACCTGATACCTGGAACCAAATTTATAAAGCTATCCGCGATGCCAATAATGTGATCTATAATGTTCCTGGAATAGATATGGACGAAAGCTTGAGAGCTCGTATTGTTGGTGAAGCAAAGTTTTTGAGAGCATTACATTACTTCAATCTGGTTCGTTGTTTTGGCGAGGTGCCTCTAAGAACAATACCTGTGCAACCGGGAGAGGAAAATGGTTTGCCTGTTTCACCTATAACTGATATTTATGATATTATTATTAGTGATTTAAAATATGCATCCGAAAACTGCTGGGGACGCTTGGATGTGGAGTTGGGTAGAGCTACCAATGCATCTGCCCAAGCCTTGCTGGCACGTGTTTATCTTCATATTGCTTCCTGTCTCTTATACACATCTCCGAGCCCACGAGACCTCTCTACATCTCGT
>CAJXPE010000150.1 GCA_913057965.1 uncultured Marixanthomonas sp.
AGATGTAGAGAGGTCTCGTGGGCTCGGAGATGTGTATAAGAGACAGGGGTTTAGTAGCGTATTTTTAAAAACCAACATTGCCAAACACGACGGATTGGTTTCTGTGGCAAGAGGATTTAAAAAAGAAGAATTGAAAAACCTTTCAAAAAATATCAACAATCAACAATCTCTAATTCGTTGGAAATGGGCTTTCCGCTATCAATGGATTTTAAAAAACAACCTATGAGCGTAAAAATTAAATCGGTAGCTACGCAACTTCCCCCTTTTTCACAAACAACACAAGAAACATTGCCCCTTGTTAAGTTATGGTTAGAAGGCCAAGAATCGCGTTTTCAGCGGAAAGTGATTAAAATATTTGAAGGGGCGGGTGTAGATCGGCGATACTCAATCATGGATCCCGAACAGGTTTTTACGCATACCGATTTTGAGTCCAGAAACGAAATATATGTAGGCGAAGTAAAAAAACTAGGGAAACAATCCATAGAAAAAGCCTTGAAAAAAGCTAATTGGAAACCAACGGACATCGATTATATTATCACTGTAAGTTGTACCGGTTTTATGATTCCTTCAGTCGATGCATATTTAATAAACGAATTGCAACTTCGGCAAGATGTGGTTCGGCTTCCCGTTACCGAAATGGGTTGTGCAGCAGGCGTTTCAGGAATGATTTATGCTAAAAACTTTTTAAAAGCGAATCCTGGAAAGCGAGCGGCTGTTATTGCGTTAGAAGCGCCCACTGCAACTTTTCAGTTAGATGATTATTCTATGGCGAATATTGTGAGTGCAGCCATTTTTGGGGATGGTGCGGCTTGTGTGTTGCTTTCTTCTAACCATGAAGATCTGGGGCCTACGTTGTTAGATGAAGCCATGTATCATTTTTACGATGCCACAACATTAATGGGGTTTAAGCTGGTAAATACCGGTTTGCAGATGATTTTGGATAAAGAAGTGCCACAAACTATAGCCAGTCATTTTCCAGATATTGTACATCCATTTCTGAAGAAAAATAATAAAACCATTGAAGATGTAGACTATTTAATCTTCCACCCCGGCGGAAAAAAAATTGTACAGACCGTGGAAGAACTTTTCGGAAGTTTAGGTAAAAACATTGATGATACCAAAGAAGTCCTTAAATTGTATGGTAATATGAGCAGTGTTACGGTGTTATTTGTATTGGAACGTTTTTTAAATAAACAGACAAATACTGGTGATGTAGGACTCATGTTGAGTTTTGGCCCTGGTTTTTCAGCACAACGAATCCTTTTAGAATTTTAATATGAAAAAAGAATTTTTCCTTCCCTTTTTAAGGGAAGGTGGCCCGATAGGGTCGGAAGGGTTGAAGCAAAGTTTAGTTTTATAATAAAGTTTTTTTAACAACTGATCAATGAAAAAGGAATTCAACAACCAATGGGCTTTAATTTTAGGCGGTAGTAGTGGTTTAGGCCTTGCGACGGCACATAAACTGGCAGTACACGGAATGAATATCTGTATTGTACATCGAACCAGAAAAAACAGTATGCCAGAGTTAAATGAAGAACTACAGAAGATGAAAGATGCTGGCGTTGAAGTAATGGATTTTAATAAAGACGCTTTAAAAGAGGCAACTATTAAAATTGTACTTGGTTCCATACCTAAAAACAGCTGTAAATTGTTATTACATAGTATTGCCAAGGGAAGTTTAAAAACTATGCAAGCCGCACAGCTAAATATGCTTTCTATTTCAGATCTTGATATCACTTTACATAGCATGGCAACTAGTTGGTACGAGTGGACACAAGCATTGATTGCTAAAGAAATTTTCACTGAAAATGCTAGAAACATAGCTTTTACAAGTGAAGGGAATACAAGAGTTTGGCCGGGTTATGGTGCGGTTTCAGCTGCAAAAGCTACATTGGAAGCTTTAATGCGGCAAATGGCAGTAGAATTGGCTCCACTAAACATTACTACCAATTGTATTCAAGCTGGCACCACATTAACCCCTTCGTTTAAATTGATTCCCGGCAGCGAAACCCTTACTGAACAAGCTAAGAAACGAAGTCCATTTAATCGGTTAACAGCTCCCGAAGATGTAGCCAATTCGGTGTATTTACTTTGTAAAGACGAAGCAAACTGGATTAATGGCACTATTTTAACTGTTGACGGAGGAGAAAGTTTACAATAATGAAAACCAAACTTGAATCGATAGTAGAAGCACTTCCATATCAAGCTCCTTTTTTGTTTGTAAATGAGCTGACTTTTATTTCTGAAGAAAAGGTGGAAGGAAATTATACGTTTAGCCCAGAAGAATATTTTTACGAAGGACATTTTAAAGACATGGCGGTAACACCAGGTGTAATCCTCACTGAATGTATGGCACAAATTGGTGTGGTATGCCTTGGTATTTACTTACTTTCTAAATTAAATTCTGAGAATGATATAAAGAACCTTCAAGTAGCTTTAAGCAGTACCGAAATAGACTTTTTAAAACCGGTGTATCCCGGGGAAACGGTTACGGTGGTTTCTGAAAAAAAATATTTTCGGTTTAATAAGCTAAAATGCAACGTTAAAATGCTGAATAGTAAAGATGAAGTTATCTGTAAAGGAACCATTAGCGGAATGCTTAAAATTTCAGAAAATGAAGAATAGGGTAGTGGTTACAGGCCTTGGCGTGGTAGCTCCCAATGGAGTGGGAGTTTCAGAATTTACTAAAGCGATTCAGTCTGGAACTTCAGGGATTACATTTCATCCAAAATTAAAAGAATTGGGTTTTTCTTGCCAGATTGGAGGTGTTCCAACTATTTCTGAAAAAAAAATAAAAGAATATTTTACCGATCTTCAACTTAAAAATTTCAATAGCGACAACATTTTATACGGCGTCATTGCCGGAATGGATGCGTTGAAAGATTCTGGAATTCAATCGGCAGGTAAAGACGAAGAACCTTTGTGGGACTTGGGGGTTATTTTTGGTTCGGGGAACAGTTCCGTAGAAAAATTTAGGGAATCCTTTAATAAAATTGATGAGGGTAAGGTGCGTCGTTTGGGAAGTACAAGTGTTGCCCAGACAATGGCGAGTAGTGTGAGCGCGTATCTAGGCGGAATGATTGGTGCTGGAAACCGGGTTACAGGTAATGCTTCGGCCTGCGCCACGGGAACCGAAGCGATTGTAATGGGATATGAGCAAATTGCTTCAGGAAAGGCAAAACACATGCTCTGCGGAAGTAGTAATGATGGCGGTCCATATGTGTGGGGCGGATTTGATGCGATGCGGATATTACCACATCAATATAATGATAACCCTACAGCCGCCTCCAGACCTCTAAGTTTGGACGCTAGCGGATTTGTACCGGGTTGTGGAGCAGGAGCTTTATTACTAGAGTCGTTAGAAAGCGCTCAAAAAAGAGGCGCAACAATTTATGCAGAAATTTTAGGTGGCTCAGTAAATAGCGGCGGACAAAGGGGAGAAGGTAGTATGACAGCGCCAAACAGTATTGCGGTACAACGCTGTATTTCTGAAAGCTTAAAAGAAGCTGGAGTTGAAGCCTCAGAAATTGATTATATAAACGGTCACTTAACAGCAACTGTAAAAGACCCATTAGAAATACAAAATTGGAGTCAAGCGTTGGGAAGGAAGGGAGCAGACTTTCCATATATAAATTCTCTTAAAGGAATGACCGGGCATTGTTTGGCCGCAAGTGGTAGCATTGAAGCGGTTTCAACCATATTACAATTACAGCAAGGTTTTGTGTTTCCGAATATAAATTGTGAAACGATACATCCGGAAATTGAAAAATTGGTTGCATCAGAAAGAATTTCGAAGAAACTCAAAAAAGCGACTATTGAAACTGCAATAAAAGCTAGTTTCGGTTTTGGTGATGTGAACGCGTGTGTTATCTTTAAAAGAAAAAAATAAACTATGACTACCGAACAAATTTATGCGAAGTTGCTTCCTATTGTAAAAACCTATTTACCGGAAGATGTTTCAGAAAAAGATATAACGCCAGAGAAGGATCTTACAGGCGAATTAAACATAAACTCAGCACATTTAGTAGATGTAGTGCTTGATGTAGAAGATGAATTTAATGTAGAATTTGCTAATGCCGACATGGAAAACTTACGGACCATGAATGATGCAATTGATATTATTAAACAGAAATTGAATACAAAATAGCGTAAAAAGAAAAAGCTGAAATTACTATTAATTTCAGCTTTTTACGTTTCGGTCAATCGTGACTTAGTAAGCGTACCGATTGGTTTCTTCAAAATAAGGATCTTCATACGTGTGCGTGTTTTCTCTAAAAGGGAAAAAGGAATGTTGCTTTCTTGCAGCGCTTATCAGCCTTTTTCTCACGTTTCTCTGAATTTTCATATTGGTTAATTTTAATGGATTGATTGATGATGACCTCAGCTTATCGGTACCTTCTTTTCTGGTTCCAAGCGTAGCTGTGTGAGTTCTGTAATCGTTCTGTAATCTGGTTGCTGTCTAATGTTCTCATGATATTTTGTTTTTAATTGATTATTGATTAATGATGACCTCAGTTTATCGATACCTTCTTTTTTGGTTCCAAGCATAACTGTGTGAGTTCTGTAATCGTTCTGTAATTTGATTGCTGTCTAACGTTCTCATAATAAATTGTTTTATCGGGTTATATTAAATAGACGACGCAGTATTCGTTTTGTTACAGTACTATGTATTACAAAGTAGTAATTTAACTTATTTTTAACATTTAAAGCAAATAAACCATACAAATAAGAGAGAGGCTTGGGGTCGTGATGGTTGTATTTAAAGTTTATATAAAAGACTTTAAAATAATTTGATTAAAATTCTTTTAAACCACTTAAAAGGCCTTATTTTTGCAACCTTATTTTTCAGAAAGGATTTTAAATGACAATGGCGAGCAACAACATAGTTTTAAAAGAAAAAAAAACAGATAAAGACTTATATAACTACCAGAAGGGGGCTATAAACAAGATTTTTAAAAGTTTTGAAGAAGCTCCAGAAGATTATCATTTGTTATATCAACTTCCCACTGGAGGTGGTAAAACTGTTATTTTTTCTGAAATAGTTCGGGAGTATCTAAAAACTCGAAATAAACGCGTATTAGTTTTAACGCACCGTATTGAACTCTGTAAGCAAACTTCTACAATGCTTACCGAATTTGGGGTAGTGAACAAAGTAATTAACAGTACAGCTAACCTTGACGATCAAGATCAATACAGTTGCTTTGTGGCGATGGTGGAGACTCTTAACAATAGGTTACGGGACAATATGCTGGATATTTCAGATATTGGATTGGTTATTATTGATGAGGCACACTATAATTCGTTTACCAAACTCTTTAAGTATTTTGATAAATCTTTCTTATTAGGGGTAACCGCTACACCATTAAGTTCGAATATTGAGCTTCCCATGAAGGATAATTATGACGAGCTTATTGTTGGGGAAAGTATTCCTGCACTCATTGAAAATGAATTTTTAGCGCGTGCCCTTAATTACTCCTATAATGTGGGGCTTACATCGCTTGTAGTTGGTTCTAACGGGGATTATACCGTACAGTCTTCCGACGATTTATATACCGGAACCGACATGTTAAGTCGGTTATTACAATCGTATGAAGAACGCAGTAAAGGTAAAAAGACATTGATATTCAACAATGGTATCAATACTTCACTGTATGTATATGATACGTTTAAGCGGGCAGGATATCCTGTTATGCACTTAGATAATACTGCTTCGAAAAAAGAGCGTAAAATGATATTAAAATGGTTTCGGGAAACGCCGGATGCCATCTTGACTTCCGTGAGTATTTTAACAACTGGATTTGATGAACCCACAGTGGATACCATTATTTTAAATCGTGCAACTCGTTCCTTGACTTTATATTATCAAATGATAGGTCGTGGATCGCGTGTAACCAATAATAAATCTACTTTTAATGTAATAGATTTAGGAAATAATTTTTATCGCTTTGGTGCTTGGGGAGAGGATTTAGATTGGCAACGTATCTTTCGATCTCCAAAATATTTTCTCGACAATTTAATCGATGATGAAGAGCTTGAAAGCAATTTTAAATACGAAATGCCTGATGAGCTTAGGGAGCAGTTTTCTAATTCGGAAGATGTGTACTTCAACGTTAAAAAAGCGTATACTGAATCGGTTAAAAATGGGGAATCTACCAAGGTTATTTTAGAACGGTCTATTGAGCAACACGCTAAAATCTGTATTGAAAACAGTGAAGATGTGTTTGATGCATTAATCCTTGCCAAAGAATTAGGTGATGATATAGATCACCGTATTGAGCGCTACACAAAATGTATTAGTAAGAGTACGCATAATTTTGTTAGCTGGTTAAAGAATGATTACCGTTTAAAATTACGCTCTTATTTACGAGAAAATTTTGATAAAGTTTTTGAAGAAATTCACGGACATCCGCCAGAAGAGTAGATTGTTTTAGACTAAAAACTGAATTGTAATTAATTACCTATTTTATCTAACATCTAACATCTAACTTCTAACACCTAACTTTTACTGAAACGTCCAGGCTACAATTCTGCTTTTCTTATTTCCTTGCGACATATCAATTATTTTGTGAGTAGCATCTGCTTTCTTTAGATACTTCTGTATTTTGGGAAGATTATCGCTTTTTGAAACCAAAGAAGTAAACCATCCTACTTGATTTTTAAAATCAGTACTTTGTTTAATCATGCGCTTTATAAAAAGCTTTTCCCCTCCGTTGCACCACAACTCGTTCGCTTGTCCGCCGAAGGTTGAAGTATTTGTTTCAGAGTAACCAAGGTTTTTCATTTTACTGTGAAATAACTTAACAGCTTCTTCTTCTGAGGCATGAAAAGGAGGGTTACACATAGAAAAATTATAATATTCCCCTATATTGATAATGCCTTCAAAAATATTAGCATTATTCTTTTGGTGACGAATTTGTATGTTATTTTTTAAATCGGGAGTAGCTTCCATGTTTTTAAGAGCAGCTTTGACCGAAGTTTCATGGATGTCACTGCCCACCATGTGCCAATTATAAAGGCGAGCACCTAAAATAGGGTAAATACAACTAGAACCAACACCAATATCTAATCCTGTAATAGATTTTTTAGTTCTATTTTCTGAAATTAAATCGTGTAAATGATGTATATAATCTGCTCTACCAGGGATTGGAGGACACAGATAGTTTTTAGGAATATGCCAGTCTTGAATCTGTCTCTTATACACATCTGACGCTGCCGACGACTCCTTACGTGTA
>CAJXPE010000151.1 GCA_913057965.1 uncultured Marixanthomonas sp.
TAGAGAGGTCTCGTGGGCTCGGAGATGTGTATAAGAGACAGGTACAATTAAATAATCATGTTGTTGTTCTGAAACAAAAGAATCTATTACTGGTTAATTTTACACATTTAGTTAAATGAGCACAGAAAATCCTATTACGTTATATTTTTTTTTACTTTCGTGAAAACCTTGTTTATTTCCAATGTTTTGAAAAGTGTAGTTGCTACATGTTTGCTTTTTATATTTCTCTTTAATTTTGGAGGGTGTTATGTTATACTTAAAGTACAGCAATACCAGGTTAGAAGGGAGATGATCCAGCAAATAAAAGCGGGTGTTTCTGATACAGATTTAACTCCAATTAAGGTCACTTCAGAAAATGAAAATCAACTTATTTGGGAAGATGGGGAAGAGTTTCAGTACAAAGGAATTATGTACGATGTGGTGCATACCGAAAAAGTTGATCATAAAACCACAATCTACCATTGTCTTACCGATACACAAGAGACCAATTTATTGGCAGAACTTCAAGATCTGATTAAAAAGAATAAAAAGAATAAAAACAATAGGAAGAATCCTGTAAAGATTTTCTTTAAGGTTTTAAATAAAATTTCTCCTCAATTTCAGAAACAAGGAATAGTAATTTTTGAAAGTAATCCAGAGGTTATTTTTCATTATGTAAATTATTACAATCCACCCAAGCTTGATATTTCAAGCCCTCCTCCCAAAACAGTTTAATGGTTTTTAAGGAAAGCATCTCTTGCTTTCATTTCAAATTAGGCAGCATAGCTACTATGCCTGCCCATTCGTATTTATACAACTATTAAACTTTCAAAATGATGAAAAAATTACTTTTGTCCCTTTTGGGGATACTTATGTGCGCATCTGCATTTGCACAATCCCAGCTCAACGGAAACGTACTGGATGCTACCAATAAAGACCCTCTCATGGGTGCTACAGTTAAAAAAAATGGAACCCAAATAACCACCACAGATGCCAACGGTAGATTCTCATTGCCATGCGATAATGATGGAATGACTTTGACAATAACCTACATTGGTTATAAACCTTATACAATTAATGTAAGCAACTGTAACGAAACACTTCAAATAATAATGGTGCCTTCTACGAGTAGTCTAGATGAGGTGCAGCTTTCAGCAAACAGCTACAGACAAGAATCCCTTGAAAAGCCTGTTTCTGAAGTAAAACTGAATCCTATGGAGTTAAATAGAGGTACAGGTCTGTTTTTGGACGATGCCATTAATGCCAATGTTCCCGGAGTTATCATGACGCGTAGAGCAGTGTCTTCAGGACAACAATTCAACATCCGAGGATATGGAAATGGCGTTGGTTTTAAAGGAATCAGTAATAATTTTGACGGACAAGGCTACAAAGTATATTTTAACAATATTCCAATTACTGATGCCGATGGTGTAACGCTGTTAGACGATATCGACTTTGCATCTATTGGTAGCGTGGATGTTATAAAAGGTCCAGCAGCTAGTAAATATGGTTTTGCTATTGCAGGAGCAGTAAATTTAAAGAGTATTCGCCCTAAAAATGGTGAAACCTCTCTATCACAAAAAGTAACCGTTGGAAATTATGGCTTAGCACGTTTTACCACTCAATTTCAAATGGGGCGCGAAAAAACCTCTTTATTGTTGAATTACGGACATCAGATTTCTGATGGCTTTATGGACCATAATAATTCCACTAAAGATTTCTTGAACTTGGTGTTTGATTTCCGCCCTAGCGAAAAACAATACATCAGCACGTATTTTGGTTTCAGTAACAGCTACGACGAACGTGGTGGCGAATTGACCATAGAGCAGTATGAAAACGAAGATTACAGTGGTAATCCACGGTATATAAAGAATAATGCTCACTCTGAAGTAATAAGCTTTCGCGCTGGATTAAGCCATACCTATGTTTTTAATAACTGGTTGAGTAATACAACAACTGTTTTTGGTACTGGAAAAAGTACAAATAATAGCTCTGCAGGAGGGTGGAATGACAGTGCGCCACTAAACTACGGAACCCGTTCTGTTTTTGATTTGAACTTCGACCTAGGTGACGATTTTAGTCTGTCTGGTGAAGCTGGACTGGAATTTCAAGAGCAACGTACGCAAGATATTGGTTATAGGATGGTAGAAAATCCAAACGATCCTGATGGGTACAACATCATTGGAGATACAAAAAGTAATAAGTTTGCCAGATCAAAATCACATTTACTATTTACCGAATGGGTACTGAACATGCCGTATGACTTTTCATTTACCGCTGGGGTGGGCAAAAGTTCATTATTCATAGACATTGAAGATCGTATGTACAATCCAGAGAGTAATTCGCCTAGACTAGTTTCTGCAAATTACGATGATCTTATTTCACCACATTTCGCCATAAATAAAGTGTTCAATGATAATATTTCAGTGTACGCTTCTTACAGAAATGGATATAAAGCACCGGTAAGCGGAAATATAATTATTTCGGCTACGGGTAGATTGAATACAGGTTTAGTTCCAGAAGAAGGCAATCAATTTGAAATTGGCTCTAAAGGTAATTTGCTTCAAAACAAACTATACTATCAACTTGCTTTGTTCCAAGCAACATTTAAGGATAAGTTTACATCGGTGGCAGTTCCGGCTGGTGATGGTACAACGCTTTATTCCTATTTGGCAAATGGAGGAGAACAGAACCATAAAGGGATAGAAGCATTAGTAAAATATACCGCTTACGAGTCATCTACAGGGTTTTTCAGAAGTGTACATCCATATGTAAATGTGACGTATTCTGATTTTAAATATGAAGACTTTCAATACGAAGCGGTAAGCAGGGATGGCGAATTGATCCAACAAGATTACAGCGGGAATGATGTTGCCGGGGTTGCGCCTTGGGTAATTAATGCAGGAGTAGATGTAAATACAAATTTTGGGTTCTACGGAAATCTCACCTATTTATATCGTGATGCTGTTCCTTTTACATCAGACGGACTAAATGTAGCCGATTCTTACAGCTTATTGAATGGAAAAATAGGTTATAGAACCAGCATTGGTCAGTTTGACTTAGATGCATTTTTTGGAGCAAACAACATTACCAGTACACAATATTACTATATGCTCTTTTTGAACCAATTGGACGATGCCTACATTCCAGCACCGTTAGATACCAATTACTTTGGAGGAATAAATTTGAAATATAATTTATAAAAATAATAGCAAAAAGAAGGTCTTGAAAAGGTGCTTTATATGTTTTTAGAGCTAACACTTTTTTAGTTAACAAGTTTCTTAATAGGGCTTTATTAAGTTGGAAGCCCTTTTCAGCCTCCTTTTTTTAGAATTTAAAAGAATGAAAAAAATAATTATATATACAATACTGGCACTTTCAGTTTCAGCTTGCGGTCGTTTTGGCAATGAAGACAAAAAGAAGGATCATGAAGAACGCATAGTTGTTATTTCAAAACAATACAACGAAATAATCTATGCGCTTGGCGCGGAAGAAAATGTTGTAGCCGTCGATGTGTCAAGTACGTATCCACCAGAAATTAAGGAACTTCCCACCGTAGGCTATCACCGAGCACTGAGCACGGAAGCTATTTTATCCATGAAACCAACCCTGATTTTAGAAGATGATAATATAGGTCCCGAACACGTGATAACCCAATTAAAAAAACTGAAAATCCCGATGAAGCAATTCGGGAAATACGAAAATACCATCGCTGGAACAGATTCATTAATGCGCGAAATGGGACGGTATTTTAATAAAGAAGCAACGGCTGAAGAATTGTGTAAAAAACTGGACAGTGACATGAAAAAGGCATTGGCAAACACCGATAGCTATAAAGAAAAACCCAAAGTATTGGTTATACACTTTGGGCGGGCTTCCAATATTTATTTGGTGATGACCAAAAACAGCACAGCCGGAAAACTGATAGAATGGGCTGGTGGTGAAATGGCGGTACAAGGCGACCGTGGAATGAAACAATTTTCACCAGAAGTAGTTGCAAAATCTGATCCCGATGTTGTACTGCTTACCGATTATGGATATGATAAATTAGGCTCTATGGATGGCATAGCAGATCTTCCCGGAGTTTCAACTACACGGGCTTTCAAAAACGAAAAAATTTATCGGGTTGAAGAGCATGATATGGTGTATCTAGGTCCAAGAACTGGTGAAAATGTATTAAAACTTCAAGAACTAATACATCAAGATGAAAAAAACCAGTAGTAGGTATATAGGTGTTTTTCCGTTACTGAGTATTGTGTTACTTATTATCGTACTATTCTCCATTCGGTATGGAGCAGTATCGATTACGTTGGATGATATGTTCTCGGCAATTCAAAAAATGACTTCGGGAGAAGAAGGCTTAAACCTCACCGAACGTATTTTCATGGAAATCCGCCTGCCACGTGCCATACTCTGTGTTTTTGTGGGTGCTAGCCTTGCGGTTGGCGGGGCTTTACTTCAGGCATTGTTCCGAAACCCTATAGTAGAACCAGGATTGGTAGGTACGTCTTGTGGCGCAGCTTTTGGAGCGGCGTTGTACTTTGCCTTGGGAGCAACTTTCGATTTTAATGTTGGGGAATACACACTTCCATTAGCCGCTTGTTTGGGAGCCATTTGTTCCACAGCTTTGGTTTTTTTCCTATCTCAATCCAAACAGACCGGTAAAAGCTCCGTGGTCACTTTATTGCTCGTGGGTATCGCCATTAACGCCTTGTTTTTAAGCGGTGTTGGCTTTTTATCCTACATAGCACGTGATCCACAGGCACGTTCCATCATTTTTTGGAACTTAGGTACGCTTTCTGGCGCTAATTGGCCATCGGTTATTATCGTGGGTACTTCTACTATTATCTGCTTGTTGTTTTCCTTACGGTATGCAAAACACTTAAATGCTTTAATGATTGGCGAAGAAGAAGCCCAATTTATAGGGGTTAATCTCAAAAGCCTGAAATGGAAAACATTACTCATCAACGTCGTTATGGTAGCTGTGGCAACCGCTTTTGTGGGGGTTATCAGTTTTGTAGGGCTGATCGTGCCACATTTACTGCGGATTTTAAAAGGATCGGACAATCGCTTTCTTATTCTGAATAGTGCCGTTTTGGGAGGGGTATTATTATGCTTGGCCGATTTATTGTCCCGAATGCTATTGCGCCCAGCCGAACTTCCTATTGGGATTGTAACTTCAGTAGTCGGCGTTCCCATTTTTATAATCCTGTTACAAAAGAAAAATTATTTCTTCTAAAATGATTCAGACACAAAACATAACATACAAAATTGGCGACAAGGTAATTCTTGATAATATTTCGGTCACTTTTAAACCCGGAAACCTCAATTTAATCATTGGTCCCAACGGCGCGGGAAAATCTACTTTAGTAAAAGTGATCTGTAATCAAATTAAAGCTAAAACTGGCTCGGTACAGTATGGAGATAGAAATTTAACCGAAATGACCGTAACACAATTGGCAAAAATCCGTGCGGTATTGTCCCAGAATATTGAATTGGCCTTCCCCTTACAAGTTTCTGAAGTGGTAATGATGGGGCGATACCCGCACTTTTCGGTTAAACCTACTCAAAAAGACGAAACGGCTTGCGAAGAAGCGATGCGTTTTTTTGATGTTTGGGATATGGCCAACCGGGATTATATGACCTTGAGCGGGGGTGAAAAACAACGCGTCCATTTTGCCCGTGTAATAGCCCAGATTTGGTATCCACCTGAAAACAAAGCAGGAAGATATTTGGTGTTAGACGAACCGCTTACTTTTTTGGATGTGCATTATCAGTTTCATTTTATGCACAAACTGCTCGAACTGCTAAAACAAAAGGATATCGTGATAGTTGGAGTAGTCCACGATCTCAACTTAGCAGCAAAGTTTGCAGACCATATTGTATTATTAGATCACGGAAAGTTGTTGGCTGCCGGCCCTAAAGAAGAGGTGTTGACCAAACAACACATTAAAACAGTCTACCGCTTAGAACCAGTTATTCATACTGAAAAGGAAAGTATGTATTTGTTTTTTGAATAACTATGGCCAAAAATGGTATAGATAATGCTCTTAAGCTGTAAAGTACTGTTTTAACAGTTTGGCTCGTTTAACATAGCGTTATATGTTTTCTTCGGGAACTTTCACTAATTTTAGTAGAGTTAAAGAAAAAAGTCATTTCAAAAAATAAGAGCAATGAAAAATTTTAAAAAAGGCGACCATGTAAAATGGAATTCTGAAGCAGGTGAGGTGAGCGGCAAAATAATCAAAGTGCATCATTCCGATTTTGAATATAAGGGATATACCCACCATGCCAGCAAAGACGATCCCCAATATGAAATAGAGAGCGACAAAACAGACCATATTGCAGCACATAAGGGTTCGGCTCTTTCAAAAGTATAGGCTGTATGAAACTAAAAACGGTACAAGGCGATATTACCAGCTTTAAAACAGATGCTATTGTAAATGCGGCAAATTCTTCACTTTTGGGCGGTGGTGGTGTGGACGGAGCGATTCACAGGTCGGGCGGTCCGGAAATTTTAGAGGAATGCAAGAAAATCGTTGCTAAGCAAGTTAGTTGCAAGACTGGAGTGGCAGTTATTACCACGGCAGGCGAGCTTCCTTCTAAATACGTAATCCACACCGTGGGACCTGTGTGGAATGGAGGCGATAATAAAGAATCCCAAAAACTTGCCAATTGCTATAAAAACTCCTTGGCACTTGCTGTGGAAAATAATTGTAAAACCATTTCATTTCCCAATATTAGTACGGGGGTATATCGTTTCCCAAAAGAAAAAGCTGCGAACATTGCAGTAAAAACCGTAACTGACTTCCTTTCTGCTCACAACCAAGTTCAAGAAGTTATTTTTGTTTGTTTTGATGATGAGAATTTCAGATTAACTAAAAACGAACTAGAAAATAGAGACTGAAAAAATCAGTTCTTAGACAGTTCGAGCACTTTAGACATCGTTTTATAATTTCGGGTTGTGGCAGAAACATTTAATTTTTGTTCAAAAAAATTATTGTTGCATTTGGCATTTCCGTAGCCTGTTTCACTATAAAAATAAACACAATGTGGAGTGATGTGGAATTCTTCGTTGGGATATTTTGCGGGGTCAATTGCTTTTATATGTTCTTCTTGTGGTTCTTGGTGCAGCAATGTAAAATAGCTTTTCACTTTCTTTTCTTCGGAAAAGGGGCAGTTTTGTATAACCTGTCTCTTATACACATCTCCGAGCCCACGAGACCTCTCTACATCTC
>CAJXPE010000152.1 GCA_913057965.1 uncultured Marixanthomonas sp.
GTAGAGAGGTCTCGTGGGCTCGGAGATGTGTATAAGAGACAGGTAAAAGAGAGGGTGACCCAATTTTCTGAATAATCCATTTTTGAAGGATACTCTACGTCGCCAGCTTTTACTTTTGCTTTAGGTTTTAAAGCATCGCCCGTAATGACAACATCGTATGTTTGTCCACCAGAGGTGATTTTATAATTTCCGCGAATGTCTTTTTGATCTTTGGTATTAATCACATTCTTGCTTCCTTGAACCCAGTTTTCGTAAATCGTGGTCTCTTCGTCGAATACTTCTCCTGAAGTAATTAGGAAGTTGGCCTGCCGTCCCTGTTTAAGTGAACCTATTTGATCACTTTTTCCTAATAACTGTGCAGGAACAGTTGTTAGCGAAGCCAATGCCTTTGTTTTGTCAAATCCATATTCAAAGGCTTTTTTTAGTTTTTCTGTAAATTCTTTGGGCTTTTTCAATTCGTAGGTTGTCAATGCGAACTCTACTCCATTTTCAGAAAGCACTTTTGGGTTCATCGGTGCTTGATTCCAGTCGCGCATATCGGCCAATGAGATGTATTTTGCAGCATACGGATTACTTACGTCGTATGCTTCTGGAAAATTGATAGGAATAATGAATTTAGATTGAGTTGCCTTTGTTTGGTCAATCATTTCATATTCATCGCCTCCACCAACTATAATATAATTTACATTAAACTCGTCTCCAATTTTATCGGCTCGAAGGTTGTTGCTTTTACTGCCTGCTTCAAAAAAAGCAATTTTGTTTTTATTTTCAAGTAACGCTTCTAAGGAACGATCTTTTGTATCGATGTTTCCTTTTTCATACCAATCAGCATCGTGGTATACTTGACGGAGCAACGCCATCGCTCCCATCAACGAAGTAGGGTAACTTTGACGGCTAGTAATACTTTTTTCAAAAGAAAAATACTGCCCAGAAGCATCGTCCAATATTCGTTTAGCATCCCCTTCATCATCATTTAGTGCCACTAATACGCCTGTACCACGAGCAATACCGTCCATTTGTAAAGTATTTACGGTACCAAACCCCATCTTACGAAGTTCTTTGGCTAATTTTTTATCATATTTAAATTGATCAATGGCGTTTTGCTCGGGTTTAATGTGGTCATTCCAATAAAAACCTTCTCGAGAGGGCTTATATTGAGCTGAACGGCCATTCCGTTCCGCTTTTTTGGGTTTTTTTACTCCAAAATTGGTGTACGAATCAATAAAAGAAGGGTAGATGTATTTCCCTTTTAAGTCAATGATGACTGAATTTTCAGGAATATCGACAGATCTTCCCGAAGCTACAACCTTTCCATGTTGAATGAGTAGGGTTCCATTTTTAATTTTTTCTGTAGGAGTTACAAATAACGTTGCATTTGTAAAAGCTGTGTAGTTGTTGTTTTGTTCTTTAACACCATCGTTTTTCGGAAAATAATCCTGAGCGAAAACCAGTGATGAAAAAAAGCAACATAGGAGGAGGAATGTAATTTTTCTCATTAATGTACGAGTTTTAAATTTTTAGAATCCTAAAGATATAAGTAGTCATTACATTTTATAGGTGTAAACTAAATTTTAACAAAGCATTAAGAAAATTTAAAAAGGCTTGTCTTCAAAATAGTTAACAACCAAAGCGACCATATAGTTGTAGCTTTTAATGCCTTTCGATTGGTTATTCGCCTTTAAAAAATAGTTGTAGAAATGTTTTGAAAAGACTTCAAACGGATTTTCATAATTAGACCAAAAATCGCGCATTTCTTTGTAGCTAGCCAAAATACCCGGATTAATAGTCGTTAACAATTGGTGGTAGGTATCTAAATCCCGTCGGGCAATTTCATTCACACAATAGCGTAATGCAAAAATATAGCCGGAATATTGTATAAATTCATCATCACTATTTAAAGTAGCCAACGTGGCGATAAAATTAGCTTCATTTTCGGCGGCATAACCAATCTGGTGGGCTTGTTCATGGCAACTCACGACTGGAAATTTATAGGTTTTAATCAAATTATTTACCTGTGCTTCGCCAGAAAAAGGGTTTAAATATCCGCTGTAGCCCATATACGTTAACCCCAAGCTCCAACCGCTTTTTTTGATGCTTTTTGGAGAATATTCCAACTTCGGAAACTGGGTTTCTAAATTTTTATATCCAATATCTGAAATATCAAAAACTTCTTGTTGTGTAAAAGGTAAATCGATTTTTACACTGTCTTCATAGCCTAATTGGCGGTGCATTTCATTCGACTTTGCAATTAAGCGTTTGGTGGTTTCAACTAGCTCTTCTGTTGTATAATCAGCTTCAATACCGATGGATTTATGAAGCGGTAACCGGTAATAATTAAACCCCCAAAGCATATGAAACATAAAATAGACAATGGAAATTGCGGCAGTAATATCTAAACAAAAGCGGAGTGGTTGTTTCCAAAGCCTTTTAATATTAAAGAATAACCACCGTAATGCAAAAATTGAAATGAGTACATAAAATATATCCCCAACCGAAAAAGGTACCCAACCAAATAGAAAACGAGACGTTTTGGTAATGATAGGGTAGATGCCCAAGCTGTAATATTTTTCTACAAATTCTGGAAAATATTTTAATAATTGCAACGCAAAAATCTGAACCAATAATAAAAGCGTTAGAATGAGTTGTGTCCGTTTTTGCCGCATCCTCCAAACATACAAAGTAAATTGGTTACCGCATAATTTTTAATGCGGCTCTAAAACCTTAATTTTGTGAAAATTGATTTTAGAACATTTGACCTTTCTAAAGGTGTTGAAATGAACATATTGTCAGGGATTTCTTAAAAACAAACACTTGACTTATTTCTGAATCGTTTTCGAAAATCAGTTTTATTAAAATTTTGTTTAATCTAAAAAGAGATCCCTGCTCTTGCAGGGAATGACTATGAACGAAGAAATAAGAAACTTAGAACCCAAGGAACTTTGGAACAAATTTGCCGACTTGAATGCTGTACCGCGACCTTCAAAAAAAGAGGAACGTGTTATTGCTTTTATGAAAGATTTCGGTAAAAAACTAAACCTAGAAACCATTGAAGATGAAGTAGGGAATGTAATAATTCGGAAGCCTGCTACGGAAGGAATGGAAGATAGAAAACCCATCGTGATGCAATCGCATTTAGATATGGTGCATCAAAAAAATAACGATACGGAGTTCGATTTTGATACCCAAGGAATCGATATGTATGTAGATGACGATTGGGTGCGTGCTAAAGGAACAACCTTAGGAGCCGATAACGGCTTAGGCGTTGCCACGATTATGGCAATTTTAGAAAGTAATACTATTGCGCATCCAGAATTGGAAGCACTTTTTACCATAGACGAAGAAACTGGAATGACCGGTGCGAAAGGATTAAAAGGAGGAATATTACAAGGCGATATTCTTTTAAACTTAGATACCGAAGAAGATGATGAAATAGGCGTAGGCTGTGCCGGTGGCGTAGATATTACGGCTACTAAAACATATTCTGAAGAAAAAGCTCCTTCCGATACCGAAATGCTTACAATTACCGTAAAAGGATTGCGTGGCGGTCATAGTGGGATGGATATCATTAAAGGATTGGGGAATGCCAATAAATTAATGAATCGCGTTTTATTTGCTACACGAGGTTTTATTCATATAGCCTCAGTTGCTGGAGGGAGTTTGCGTAATGCAATCCCAAGAGAGAGTGTAGCGGTTGTAGCAGTTGCTTCCGATAAAATGGATGCATTTACTTCTAATCTTAAAACGGCAACCAACAAAATAAAAGAAGAATACAAGAACCTAGAGCCAGAATTAACCATTACTACGGAAAAAACTTCTGAAGCATCTAAAAAGGTGATGGATAGTACTTCTCAAAAGGAATTTATTCAAGCTATCTACGCAGCACATAATGGGGTGTATAGAATGAGTCCAGAGATTGAAGATTTAGTGGAAACTTCTAATAACATTGCTAAGATTACGGTTGAAAACGGAACAATTGAAGTATTGTGTTTAACGCGTTCTTCGGTAGAATCGTCAAGAGATGATTTAGCCAATACGTTACAAGCTGTTTTTGAAATGGCAGGTTTTACGGTTGACTTTTCTGGGGAATATCCTGGTTGGGCACCGAATATGGAAAGTTCTATTGTAAAATTATTAGATTCTTTATATGAAGAAATGAATGGCGAACGTGCTGAAGTTGCTGCGTGCCACGCCGGTTTAGAATGTGGTATTTTAGGGCAGAATTACCCTGAAAT
Source organism: uncultured Marixanthomonas sp. (assembly GCA_913057965.1). Lineage (GTDB taxonomy): Bacteria > Bacteroidota > Bacteroidia > Flavobacteriales > Flavobacteriaceae > Marixanthomonas. The sequence goes on from CAJXPE010000152.1 coordinate 4,233, forward strand.
GGAAATGATATCCTTTGGACCTACCATTCGCGGAGCGCACTCGCCAGACGAACGTGCAAGTATTTCTTCTGCTCAAAAATACTGGAAGTTTGTATTGGAAGCGTTAAAACGCATTCCGAAGAAATAATAAATATAATATTTTCAAATAAAAAAAGGTCGCATTTATGTAAATGCGACCTTTTTTAGTACAAGTGAAAAGAACTTGTAATTTGGTTATACAACCAATTAGTTTTGGTTTACCGTAGAACTATTCATTGTTCCATTTTGGTTTACCATACTCATGTTGCTCATTCCGTTTTGGTTCACTGAACTCATGTTCTCATTACCAAGTTGGTCAACATCACTCATGTTAGCTGTTCCGTTTTGTATTACGGAAGAAACATGTTGTCCTCCTTGTTGGTTTACATCACTCATGTTATCGCTACCCGTTTGAGAAACATCTGATGTAGAACCAAAGCCACTACCTTGAAATACTACTGAGCCGTTGTTGTTTCCGCTTTGCGTTACCGTTGAAGTTTGCCCTGAACCATTTTGAGTGTCAAGTGCATCGTTCTGGTTTCCGTCTTGCGAAATAGTAGAACTGTGGTTGTTACCTTCCTGAGTAGATTCGGCCACGTTTTCCTCTCCAATTTGTGTTTGTCTTATCAAAGAATTGTTAGTACCATTTCCAAATTGTGATTGTTGGATGGCAACAGCACTGTTTAAGTTACCAGACTGTGACTGTGTGGCAGTATTACCTGTACCTAAAGGCATAACTTGACGTCCTTGTGTAATAGTAGCCTCATTCTCGTTACCACTTTGTGTTTGGGTAGCGGTCTGTGCGGTTCCTTCTTGTACAATATCTGCATCGTTTAAGTTACCATCTTGCGTCTGTGTTGCAGTATGCAAATTACGGTCTTGGTCAATAGAAGCAACATTCATCTCCCCGGTTTGGGTTTGAGTCGCTACGTTATCGAAGCTATCTCCAAACTGAGAATCTTGGTTGATAGTTGCCTCGTTTAAAAGACCACTTTGAGTTTGCGTCGCAGATAAGTTTGAACCTTGTTGGTCTATATCTGCATCATTTTCATTGCCAGACTGCGTTTGCGTTGCTACTGAGTTATCGGTTTGGATACTCTGTAGTATATTAGCCTCATTGTCATTACCATCTTGAATTTGGGTAGCTGTATTATCTGCAACACCTAATCCACCACCAGAACCTTGTTGGGCTACAGCGTCATTGCTAACACCTGTTTGGTCTTGAGTAATCGTATTGCGACTTGCACCAGCATTTTGGTTACCCGTTGCAGTATTACCATTACCTGCCTGTGTTTGATCAATTAAGTTTTCACCGCCTCCACCAAGCGCATTTCCACCTTGAGTAGCTGCTGCTGTGTTGTCATTACCAGTTTGATCTTGAACAACATCGTTGTCAACACTTGCTGTGGTTTGGACAAGTCCAGGAAAAAGCTCATTGAAACTACCCTGATTAGCAGTTGCCGTGTTGCGCTCACCTTCTTGAGTTTGCGAAACCGAGTTATCGTCACCAATAGTAGTAACAGTTGCTGTGTTTTCAACACCTGTTTGAGAAATAGTAGCTATGTTATCATCAGATTCTGTACTATCTGCAATATCATCACCTTGGATAACAGTTGCTGTGTTTTCAGTACCATCTTGATTAACTCTGGCATCGTTATCACGGCCTATTTGATCGATATCCGAATTGTTTTCAGTACCATCCTGATTTACTCTAGCATCGTTTCTGAAACGATTTTGGTTTATGTCGGAAACGTTTCCTACACCATTTTGATCTACAAGAGCATCGTGTTGTCTGAAGTCTTGTAAAACAGTTGATTGGTTGTCAGAACCATTTTGAGTCACCTCAGCAGTTAAGCTATTTGCTCCTCCTGATGAATCAATTTGGTCGATATCAGAACTATTTGACGTTCCTGTTTGAGCTACAGTTGCTTTTTGTCTTTCTCCAGCTTGATCGATATCACTGTCATTGCTGTTTCCGTTTTGATTAACTAATATCTTATTCTCGAATCCTTCCTGAAAAGTATCAGAACTGTTAGCCTCACCTGTTTGGTTGATTGTTGCTCTGTTTTCAGTCTGATCGGCACTAATACCTTGGCTTACTGTAGATTCGTTTCTAGTACCATCTTGATTTACTCTAGTAAAGTTGTCACGACCAAGTTGATCAATGTCTGAATTGTTTTCAATACCATCTTGATTTACTCCGGCATCGTTTCTAAAAGCATCTTGGCTGACATCAGAAACATTGTCTTCACCATCTTGATTAACAAAGGAATCGTGCTGTATATTGTCTTGTAAGACAGTTGACTGGTTGTTTAAACCAATTTGAGTAACTTCAGAAGTCAAATCCTTTGCAGGACCATTTCCTGAGTCAATTTGATCGACATCAGAAGTATTTGATGCTCCTGTTTGAGTTACAGTTGAAGTTAACTCATTCCCTTCTTGATTTACATTACTGTTGTTTTCTTGTGCGAACATGATTGCTCCACACATTAGTGCTGCTGCACTTAATACTACTTTTTTCATAAATAATAATTTTAAATTTGGTTATATATTGATTTAATATTAATGCAATTCATAGGCCTGAAAACTTCAGTTTAGGCATATAAATACTTGATACAGCTTATTAAATTGAAGCCATTTGGATTCAAAAAATAAGATGTGGGGAACATCAAAAAATAATTTTTTAGTAAATTGACTTTTGTTAGCAAAGCCAAATTTTACCCGAGAAAGGTTCTGAGAATATTTGTTAGTTGTAATCTCCATTTTGAGGAATAAATTTTGATTACGGATACAAATATGGGTTTAAATTTTATAGAAACCAAAGAGTAGAAAGCAGTGAAAAAAAAAGATTATAAAAGCGTAGGAATACACCTGTCTCTTATACACATCTCCGAGCCCACGAGACCTCTCTACATCTCG
>CAJXPE010000153.1 GCA_913057965.1 uncultured Marixanthomonas sp.
ACGAGATGTAGAGAGGTCTCGTGGGCTCGGAGATGTGTATAAGAGACAGCGGTTAAACCTAAATAATCTTGCGAAAGGTCGTTTATTTCATAACCAATTACACCACTAAGTAAACTATTGGTTTCGGTAAAAAAGCCGAAGAATACGGCAATCCAGATCATCACTAATATGCCCCAAAACCAAAATCGTTTTAGTTGTGTTTTTGTGTAATCGAAAAAGTAATAGATTCCTGTTAGGGTAATCAAAAAAGCGAGTATAAAAGCAGCGATACCAAACCCTTCGTACACAAAAAAGTGTCCAAGGTTGGTGCCAAATTTACTGAGCCAGTTTCGCGTTTCCAATTCACGTTCAGCTAGAATGCCCACTTCACTTTGGTCGGCTTGCCAGGTAAAGAAATAGGAGAAAAAGGATAGGATTAAGGCCAACCCTAAGAAAAATAAAAAACCACCTAAAACAATCTTTTGCTGTTTTGAAAGTGCAAAAGATATCTTTTTACGCGGTGTTTTGGTTTTTTTGGTTGCTTTTTTCTTTTTTCTCGCCATGGAGGATTGGGTTGTCTTTTCAGCAAAAATACAATATAGAACGTCACAAACTACATAAAATTATTGAAATTACAACGGTATTTTAGAGAAACTAAACTGAAGGAATTTAACTAAATAGTGAATAGGTAATTAGGAGTTTTCCGTCCTTACGCCAGCGTATCCAGCCTTTACCGGTTTCTGTTCTATTGTCAGTTAATAGTAGACCATATAACCAATCTCCTTCTACTAATAGCGGCGATATAAAATCAAAATTAGCTTGTACTTCTCCTGCGTAGTCCAAAGGTTTAATGTGTATGGTCTGTTTGGCTTTGTCAATAAACTCGACACTATTCATAGATAAAATATATTCTGGCCATGAAACAAAAGCTCCGGCTTGTTTGTCAACATACGAGATACGATTGGTTTTTGAATTAGTTTCAACCTTTATCAAGTCATTACCAACGCCAAAAACTTTTAAGTGCATAATACCATAATCAAGTTTAAGTTGTGCGGGAAGTAACCACGGTGGGGCATAGGTGGTTGTGAAGTTTTGATTTTCATCTAAAGCAAAAACGATACTATCTTGTGGACTGTGTTCAGTAAGCCCTTTTTCTAAATTTACACTTCCATAAAAGTACAGTGTCTTATTTTTCTGAAAATTAGGAGTAAAAAAGCCAATACCTATATCTTTTTCTTCAAAAGATTTTTTTTCCTTTAAATTTTGATAGCGCATAGCTGTGGGCTCTGTTTTTGTTTCCGTAGTAGGCATTTCTTTGAAATCTTGTTGTTGTTTTTGCTTATTCTGTCGTTCCAGGTAACGGTAATGTGTAATACCATAAGCTAATACAAGCAATAGTAGGAGAATCCAATTAAAGCGAATTATAAGTTTATGTTTTATTTGGTAAGCAATAAAAAAAGAAGAGATGAAAGCAATTATTCCAAACACCACGCCATACCCTAAAACAATGGCACCACCTGCTAGCCCCTGATTCTTACCGGCACCTAATAATCCAGCCACGTATAAACCAATTGCAAAGAAAACAAGTAGCATTAAAAAGTAGAAAGCAATATTTGCTGGTTTCAGAAGCTTTTTCATCGTTAAAAACTAGGTTCATTAAAAATATTGGCACCAGCTTTCAAGTCAATAGAAAACTCTTTTCTTTTATGAAGCAATAACAGAATAATACAAACAATGAAGGCTAATTGTTTCATAATTAATTATTTGGTCGAATTAAAGTTAACCAAAAAATTAAATGAAAACAATTTTATACTGTAGTAATTAACTGACTGTTAAAATGTTGTCTAAAATTTCGGAATGTAAATAATACATCCGATTATAACTGCACCAATGGCAGCGAAAAAAACGGCTCCAGCGGCAACGTCTTTTATAAGTCCTATTTTGTTATGGAAATCGGGATGGACAAAATCGGCGATTTCTTCTGCGGCTGTATTCAATCCTTCAATGCTCATCACTAATGTAATGGCAAAAATTTGTAGTATCCATTCTGTTGAAGAAATTTCGAAATAAAACCCAGCAACGGTCATAACTACAGCTATAAAAGCCTGTACTTGTATGCTGGGTTCTTTTTTGAGTAATAACCAAGCTCCTTTGGCAGCATAGCCACAGCCTTTTAATCGTTTGCCAAGGAACGAGTTCCACATATTAGAGTAGTGGTTTTAATGCTGAAAGGTAATCGGGTTCTTCTCCAATTTCGGGTACTTGTTGGGAGTGGATTACAGTACCTTCTTCATCTAATACAATTACAGCTCTTGAATGAAGACCTTCTAATGCACCACTAATCATTTCTAGACCATATTCTTTTCCGAAGTTCCCGGTTTTAAAATCTGAAAGGTTGGTTACGTTGGTAATATCTTCATCACTAACAAATCGCTTTTGAGCAAAAGGAAGATCACGTGAAATACATAATACTTCGGTATTTTTTAATCTGGTTGCTTTTTCGTTGAATTTTCTAACGGAAGTAGCGCAGACATTGGTGTCTATACTTGGAAAGATATTTAAAACAATGCGTTTGCCTTTATAATCTTCAATGGTCTTGGTTGACATGTCTTGTGCCGTCAGTTTAAAATTAGGGACTTTGTCACCTTTTTGAGGTAGCTTCCCTGAAGTTTCAATTTTATTTCCGCCTAATGTAATATGTGCCATTTTTTTTCTTTTTTATATGAAGTATAAAGTTACGTAATCCTTTTGTTGGTACTTCTAAAAGTATTCATAAACATTTCATTCATTTCTAAAAAAAAAATCCCCCAACAATTATATTGAAGGGGGATTTTTAAAATATTATTTATTACGTGCTACCTATCGATAGAACCGATTACTTTTTTTGAAAAAGCATTGGCGGCATCTCGTTCTGGCATTCCGTCTTTGATCATTTGGTTAACTTCCATAGCGCCACAAAGATTGGTGATTAGTTCACCCACTACATCTAGCTCTTCATCACTTATGCGTTTGTATTCGCTAAAGGACTCCAATACGTCAATGCAGTTTTCAATTTGCTCCGTAGAGTTATTACGTTGTAAGTGCTTAATTACTGGTAACTTCATCTACTAACGCTTTTAATGGATCAAACTTGTTGGTTTGAACCTGATTAATAAATTTTCCGTCTTTGAAGGTTGCAAATGTAGGCAGGTTATCCACAGTAGCCATTTTTCGGCTTTCTGGAAATTTTTCTGCGTCAACGATAACGAATTTAAAATCTTCTACTTCATTAGAAAGTTTTTTAAATTTCGGTTTCATTAACCTACAGTTACCACACCAAGATGCAGCGTACTGTACAATCACATTTTGCTCTTCTTCAACCAGTTGTTTTAGACTGTCGTCTTTAAGTTCTACTAACATACTGTTTAGTTTTGCAAATATGTAGCAACACCATCACGCGTAGCAATCATACCTTCTTTGCCTTCTTCCCAGTTTGCAGGGCATACTTCTCCGTTTTTCTGAACGTGTGTATATGCATCAACTAATCTGATATATTCGTTTACGTTACGACCTAATGGCATATCGTTTACACTTTCGTGGAATATTTTACCTTCTTCATCAATTAGGTATGTTGCACGATAGGTTACGTTAGAACCTTTAAGGGTTACTAAGTCTTGTTCTTCATCATACGATTCACCTTCGATATCAAGAATACCTAATGCACTAGAAAGGTTACGGTTTGTATCGGCCAATAGTGGGTATGTAACACCTTCAATACCTCCATTATCTCTTGGAGTGCTTAACCAAGCAAAGTGTACTTCAGGAGTATCACAAGAAGCACCAATCACTATCGTGTTTTTATCGGCAAATTGCTTTAATGACTCTTGAAATTTATGAATTTCAGTAGGGCACACATAGGTGAAATCCTTAGGGTACCAGAACAACAATACTTTTTTATTGTTCTTTTTAGCTTCTTCTAGAACGTTAATTTGAAGGGTTTCGCCCATCTCGTCCATAGCATCTACTGTAATGTTTGGGAATTGTTTTCCTACTAATGACATATGTTTATTTTTTATTGATTTATAACTTATTTTCACTGGCAAAAATAGAGGAAAGAACCAGTTAATTTTCTAAATAAAAATGTAAATTTTTATTTCTATATAGATAAAACAAATAGTTGTTGTTAAAAACTATAAATCAATAAAATACAAGAGGATAAATCCTTGTTTTAAGAGGCTTTACCTTCCTTAAGCATTTTGATTTTAATACGAAAAGCAGCAAAAAGAAGCGTCATAAAAGGACTTAACCAGTTAAAAATGGCGTATATAAAATAATCAGCTACGCTAACTCCTAAAACACCACTTTGGTATGCGCCACAGGTATTCCAAGGAACTAAAACCGATGTAACGGTACCACTATCCTCTAACGTTCGGGAAAGGTTTTCTGGAGCTAGTCCTTTATCTTTAAAAGCTTTGGCATACATTTTTCCGGGAACGACGATAGCTAGATATTGATCTGAAGCGGTTACGTTTAACGCTAAACAACTAGCTACTGTACTTGCAAATAGTCCAAAGGTAGTGTGGAATAATTTCAATAGTGCTTTACTTATTGCTGCCAAAGCACCAATAGCATCCATAACACCACCAAATACCATAGCACAAATTATAAGCCATATTGTACCGAGCATTCCGTACATGCCGCCTGCAGAGAAAAGATCACTCAATGCTTCGTTATCGGTAGCTACTGAAGTGTCCACTGTAATGGCGTTCATAATCCCTTTATAACCATTCGCAAAGTTTAAGGATTCTCCTCCTCCGATGGTAGCAACAATATCTGGTTGAAATATCAATGCGGCTAAACCTCCTAAAAGTGTTCCTGCTAATAAGGCAATTAGTGGAGGTGTTTTTTTAATAATCATGAGAATCACCAATACAGGTACCGCAAAAAGCCACGGACTTATAGTAAAAGAGTCTTTGATAGAGGTTAAAATTGTACCTGTGTCAGCCGCTCCTTCGGGATCTAGCCCAAAACCAATAATAATGAAAACAATAAGTGTAATGATAATAGTTGGGACGGTTGTGAGGGTCATATATCGAATATGGGTAAACAAATCGGTACCTGCCATAGCTGGAGCAAGGTTGGTCGTGTCACTTAGAGGAGAAAGTTTATCACCGAAATAGGCGCCAGAAAGAACGGCTCCTGCAGTCATCCCTAATGGAATTCCCAAGGCATCGGCAATACCAACTAAAGCAATACCAACGGTAGCGGAAGTGGTCCAACTGCTTCCTGTTGAAATGGATATAATAGCACAAATAACAACACAAGAAGCTAAAAATATTGTTGGGTTTAATACCTGAAGCCCATAGTAAATCATAGTAGGGATAATTCCACTTATCATCCAAGTACCAGCTAACGATCCAACCATTAAAAGAATTAAAATAGCGCCAGAGGTTGATTTTATATTCTCGGCAACTTCTTCGAGCATTTGGTCAAAACCTACTTTATTAAAAGTTCCAACAACAGCCGCTACGGCAGCACCCATCAATAAAATAAACTGATTACTTCCACTTAAAGCATCATCTCCAAAAGCAAAAAAGACATTGTAAAAAAGCATGATGACCAAAGCAAAAACCGGAATGAGCGCTTCCCAAATATTTAGTTCTTTATTCTCTACAACATGTTCATCTTGAGGCTCTCTTGGTTTAATGTCTTGGCTGTCCATTCAGTTCTAGTTTATTTTTGAAATGTAATGTTACGATTTTGTAAAATGGTATGCAAATGAAAAAGCGGACAAGAATATAATTTCCTGTCCGCTTTTATAAAAAAAATGAATTTGTTTTTGGGTTATAAAACCCCCACTTTTACCATACATGCTCGCATCATATCATAAGTACGCTCTATATTGTTATCTAGTCCAATTGAAAAACGAATCAATCCATCGGTAAGTCCCATTTCAGCCTGCTCTTCTTCAGGTATTTCAGAAGAAGTTGACGTACCCGGAGCACTGAACAACGTTTTATAAAAGCCTAAACTTACTGCCAAATACCCTAAGTTGCGTTCTTGCATGAGCTCCATCAATTCGTTGGCTTTATCTAAATTGCCAACATCCACGGTTAGCATCCCACCATACCCATATTCGGCATTCATAATTTTTTTGAATTTTTCATGACTTGGGTGTGAAGCTAATCCTGGATATACTGTTTTTAATCCATCTGCTTGAAATTTTTCTGCTAAATACATCGCGTTTTTACTATGTTGCTTCACTCTAATATGTAGTGTACGCATATTTTTAAGAATCGACGCTGCGCGCATACTGTCCATTGAAGCTCCCATAAGCATACTGGCGCCATCGTTTACGCTTCTAAGTTCATTAATAAACTCCTGCGTTCCGCACATAACACCGCCCATCGTATCGCTACTTCCATTAATGAATTTGGTTAAACTATGTAACACCACATCGGCCCCAAACTTTACTGGAGAAACGGATAGTGGAGAAAACGTATTGTCAACCAATAATTTTACGCCGTGTTTTTTAGCAATTTTAGAAAGTTCGGCAATATCGGCTACTTCCAATAGTGGGTTACTAACCGTTTCACAAAAGATAACTTTTGTGTTTTCAGTGATGGCCGCTTCAACTTTCTCAATATCGGTAATATCTACAAAAGCAGTATTGATGTTTAATCGAGGAGCGAAGTTTTTTAGGTAAGCGTAGGTTCCGCCGTAAATAGTTCGGCTAGAAACTACGTGGTCTCCAGCACAGCACAATTGCATAATTGCCGGTACAATGGCGCCCATTCCCGTTGCAGCAACATTTGCGGTTTCGGTTCCTTCCATCGCAGCAAGTGCTTCTCCTAAATATAAGTTAGAAGGGGAAGAGTGGCGGGAGTATAAATAACATCCTTCGGCATTGCCTTCAAAGGTATCAAACATCGTTTTTGCTGAAAGAAAAGTATACGTAGAAGAATCAGAAATAGAAGGGTTTACACCTCCAAATTCTCCAAAGTATTGAAGGTCTTGTATGCTGTCTGCAGGATTAAAATCTTTAGGATTAGCCATTCGAATATATTTTTGAGTTTAAATTTTAGTTTCAATTCCTTCAAAAATATCAGTTATTAGACTATTTATCAATCGTACTAGTAATATTTAGATCTGTCTCTTATACACATCTGACGCTGCCGACGACTCCTTACGTGTAG
>CAJXPE010000154.1 GCA_913057965.1 uncultured Marixanthomonas sp.
GTTTTAGTGCGTGCTTCGTCTGTTTTAAACGTTTTCCAAGGCTCTTCATCTGCTAGATATTTGTTACCTAATCGCGCGACATTCATCAATTCTTGCTGCGCTTCTCTAAAACGATACCGCTCTATCGAACTCGCAATAACAGCTGGATAGGCCTGTAACTCTTTTAATGTTTGTTTGTCAACTTCAGAAAAATCTGAAGCCTCTGGAACAATACCGTCATAATATTTATTGGTTAAGACCACGACACGGTTTATGAAATTTCCGAAGATAGCAACCAGCTCATTATTGTTTCTAGCTTGAAAATCGGACCAGGTAAAATCGTTGTCTTTGGTTTCTGGGGCGTTTGCGGTTAATACATAACGCAACACATCTTGCTGATTCGGAAACTCCTCCAAATATTCGTGCAACCAAACCGCCCAGTTTTTACTAGTCGAAATTTTATTGCCTTCCAGATTTAAAAACTCATTCGCGGGAACGTTGTCAGGCAAAACATAGCTTCCTTCGGCTTTTAACATACTCGGGAAAATGATACAGTGAAAGACGATATTGTCTTTCCCTATAAAATGAAGCAGTTTGGTATCTTCATTTTTCCAATACTGCTCCCAGTCTTTTCCTTCACGCTCCGCCCATTCTTTAGTAGCAGAGATATAGCCAATTGGCGCATCGAACCACACATATAAAACTTTCCCTTCGCCTCCTTCAACAGGAACGGGAATTCCCCAATCGAGATCGCGGGTTACGGCACGGGCACGTAATCCGTCGTCAATCCAGGACTTACATTGACCGTATACATTGCTTTTCCAATCTTTTTTATGGTCTTTTAAAATCCATTCTTTTAGAAAACCTTCGTATTGATCTAATGGTAAAAACCAGTGACGCGTTTCTTTTAAAACGGGTTTGTTACCCGTAATGGCACTTTTTGGGTTTATTAAATCGGTTGCGTTGTGTGACGTTCCACAGTTTTCACATTGGTCGCCGTAGCTTTCTTCAAAACCACATTTTGGGCAGGTTCCTAAAATAAACCGATCGGCCAGAAATTGATTGGCTTCTGCATCGTACAATTGCTCGGTAACTTCTTCAATAAACTTTCCGTCTTCATACAATTTTTTGAAAAAAGCTGAAGCAGTATCATGATGAATTTTCGCTGAGGTTCTGGAATAATTATCAAATGAAATTCCGAAGTCTTCAAACGATTTTTTAATGATTCCGTGGTATTTATCCACTACTTCTTGAGGCGTGATGCCTTCTTTTTTGGCTTTAATGGTAATAGGCACGCCGTGTTCGTCACTTCCGCAGACAAATGCTACATCTTTATTTTGTAAGCGTTGGTAGCGTGCGTAAATATCTGCTGGCACATATACACCTGCTAAATGCCCGATGTGAACAGGGCCATTGGTGTACGGTAAAGCGGCGGTAATGGTATATCTTTTTAGTGTCGTTTGCATAATTGAATCCTTCGTTTTCTTGATGGAGGTGCAAAATTACGGATAAATGTGTTAATTTGGGTGCTATACTATTTTAGATTACCACTACTTATGATTACACCTGAATTTTTACAAAAAGGCGATACCGTCGCCATTGTTTCCACTGCTCGAAAAGTTTCAAAAACAGAATTAAAACCCGGTTTAGACTTGTTAGAAAGATGGGGCTTGAAAGTAATTTTAGGAAAAACAATCGAAGCCGAACAAAATCAGTTTGCCGGTGACGATGCCTTGCGAACAGGTGATTTTCAAACAATGTTGGACAACCCAAGTGTAAAAGCCATTTGGTGTGCGCGTGGCGGTTACGGAACGGTACGTATGGTAGATGGGTTGAATTTTTCAGCATTTAAAAAGAACCCAAAATGGATTATTGGGTATAGCGATATTACGGTACTGCATTCGCATATTCATAATTTGGGTGTAGAAACGTTACACGCACAAATGCCGTTGGATATTGAAAACAAAACTGATGAAACGGCAAGCTCTATTAGAAAGGTATTATTTGGCGAACCATATAAAGTTTCATTTCCTTCCGAAGAAAAAGAATTAATCCGAACCGGAAAAACAACAGGGCAATTGGTGGGCGGTAACCTTTCGATGTTGTATTCTATCTTGGGAAGTGATTCATCAGTTAATACCGATGGAAAAATACTTTTTATAGAAGATTTGGATGAATACCTATATCACATTGACCGAATGATGCAAAACCTAAAACGCAGTGGCTTTTTAAAAAACCTGTCCGGATTGGTGGTTGGTGGTATGAATGATATGAATGATAATACGATTTCTTTTGGAAAAACGGCTGAGAAAATTATTGCCGAAGCTGTTTCAGAATATGAATACCCGGTTTGTTTTAATGCTCCGGCGGGTCATATAAAAGACAATCGCGCATTGATAATGGGACGAAACGTTACGTTGGAAGTGACTGAAAAGGAAGCGAAACTTACTTTTTAAACCCTATTTGTCAATCGTATACTTTTTTTTAGAATGAAGTCAGCAGGTAAATTCAAAATCAGGATAATTCCAATGAACCTTATTTGTATATTATTTTAATCTCTCCCTTTTCCGAGCCATTGTTTCAACGGTTAATTAATTCTTTCTTTATTTTATTCTCAAGAGAAATTAAAGATTTTATCTCATCTTCTGAATTCAAATGTTTTTGCCATTCTTTATAGAATTTATCGTAATAACGCTTATTCATTAGTTCAAAATCAGTCGGCTCTAATTTCTTGATTTTTACTTTTCTTAAACTATCAACTTCTTTGACCATTTTTCTACGATAGATTTCGAGCAAATCATATTTAGCTTGTGCCACTCGTAAATTTATTATATCTGTTGTATCTGAAACAGATGATTCTTCTTTCATAAAGACAGTATACGAACGAAATAAAATCGGATCATTCACATTAAACCTTGATAACAATCCCATTTTGACATATAGTCCTTCCTTGTTTTGGTTGTATTCTAAATCGGACCATTCGAGTTTGTTATGTTCAGTCCAAACAATTTTATTTCGCAAAGTCCAAAATTCTAAAAAATCATAGTAATACTTCATAAAAAATAAACGGAATATTATAAAAGAAATGAGTATTGTTAATGTTACGATTATAATTTTCCATTTAAGTTTCATGCCTTTTTCTCATTGCTTACAACTAAAAATATAAAAAAATCCCCTTTGTAAGTGAAAAGGGGATTTAAAAATTAAAGCGTTTCTTTTAGCCATTTAAAAAATTCGTTTTGCCAAACCAACGCATTTTGCGGGGTTAGGATCCAATGGTTTTCTTCTGGAAAATAAAGTAACTTGCTTTTTATACCTAATAGCTGTGCAGCTTGATAGGCGCTTAACCCTTGCTCAATGGGTACGCGGTAATCCTTCCCACCTTGAATGATTAATATAGGTGTGTCCCAATTTGAAACCTTGGTGATTGGGTTGAATTCGTTATACGCTTTTTGGGTGGTTTTGTTGTTTTTGTCCCAATACGGACCTCCAAAATCGTGGTTTACAAAGAACAATTCTTCGGTGGTGCCATACATACTTCTAGTATCAAATACACCATCGTGAGCAATAAACGATTTAAAACGGTTGTTATGGATTCCAGCTAAGTAAAACACCGAATATCCGCCATAACTTGCCCCAACAGCACCTAAGCGATCGTTGTCAACATACGGTTCTTTAGCGATTTCATCAATGGCCGAAAGATAATCGTCCATCACTTGTCCGCCCCAATCTTTGCTAATGGCTTCGTTCCATTCTACACCGTGACCGGGCATACCACGACGGTTAGGCGCTACCACAATATATCCTTGTGAGGCCATTAACTGGAAATTCCAACGGTAGGAATAAAATTGTGATAGCGGCGATTGTGGACCACCTTGCGCATACAATAAGGTTGGGTATTTTTTGGAAGCATCAAAATTTGGGGGTAAAATAACCCAAACTAACATTTCTTTGCCGTCAGTCGTGGTTACCGTTCGTTTTTCAACTTTAGGTAAGTCGATACTGTTGTATAAATCAAGGTTAATGTTCGTCAACTGCTTAAATGTGTTGTCTTTTAAATTAAAACTAAAAATTTCAGCAGCATGATTCATATCGGTTCGAGTAACTAACAGCGTATTGTCTTTTTGAGCAATTATGCTCGTTACATCAAATTGCCCTTTAGAAAGCTTTTTTACTACAGGCGCAATTCGTTTTTTACCTGGATAGTTTACCTTAAAAAGTTGAATGGTTCCATCAACGGCAGCGGTAAAATAAACATCGGTTCCGGCGTTGTTCCATAAAAAACTATTTACGGTACCATCCCATTGTGCAGTAAGGCTTTGCTTTACACCATTTTCTAAAACAATAATATCGTTTTTATCAGCTTCATACCCATCGGTTTTCATCTGCAACCACGCCAAAGCTCCTTTTGACGAAAAAGCTGGATTGGTATCGTAACCTTTATTGTCCTTGGTTATATTTTCGGTGGTTTTAGAATCCAGATTATACTTGTAAATATCAGTATTAGTGCTGGTCGCGTATTCTTTACCTTTTAACTTCTTGCTTACATAGTAAATGTCTTTGCTGTCTGGTGACCAAATATAATCTTCGTCACCACCAAAAGGGCGTTGTGGTGTATGATACGGTTGTTTGGGCATAATATCGGTGCCAGTCGCATTTTCGTTATCAGTAGGTTTGTAAAAAACATGGTTGTAGCTACCATCTTGCCACGTGTCCCAGTGACGGATATCTAAATCTGAAAAAATATAGGCGTTAGACTCTTCCAAGTTTTTATATACATCTTTTCCTTTAATGGCTTCAACATGCACTTCTTCATTAAACAATTTATACGTGCCGTCGGGTGAAATATTTTTGTCTTTTGCGGTAGCATCGTCTTCATTAATTTCGACTATAGTTCCTCCCGAAACTGGCATTTTATAGTATTTGGTATTAAAATCATTTTCTTCAATATTTGGTGTTTTTACCTTAAAAAAGATTGTCGCACCATCTTGATCCAGCCCCATTACACTTAAGCGTTTTACTTGCCATAACAGTTCGGGGGTCATTGTTTGTTGTCCAATCATTAAACTACTACTCAGCATTACACTTAGAATTAGAATTATTTTTTTCATACCTGTTCTTTTTTATACTAGAATTGTTTTTTTCTGAAATGTTATTGGGTATAATCATATAAAACAAAGTTAACCATAAGTAACGTTATTTGCTTGGGGTTTCATAGGTTATTCTTTTCAATTTTAATAGTTATCTTGTAGGATGTAATTCTAAAATGGCATGGCACACCACAACGAACTTGGAAAAATTGGCGAGCAACTAGCAGCAGATTATCTTCTGAAAAACGGCTATAAAATTTTAGAACGTAATTTTTTCTTCGACAAGGCCGAAATAGATATTATCGCTCAAAAAGAAGAAAACACCATTCAAATAATTGAGGTAAAAACCCGAAATAGTTCTTTTTTTGGAGATCCACAAAGCTTTGTTACTAGAGGAAAAGTAAAACTATTGGTAAAAGCTGCCAATGAGTATATGATTGATAACAACCTTGACAAAGAAGTTCAGTTTGATATTATTGCCGTGTTGAAAAACAAAACTACCGAACAGATTGAACATTTTGAAAATGCATTTTATCATTTTTAAAATAGCCCTTATTCTATTGGTATTTCTGTAATTTTGAAATAAGGCAGTCGACTCACTCAATCTTAGTTTCAACTTATGAATTCTACCAAAAAAGATATTATTCAAGCCATTCAGCAACAGAAAGAAAACCCTAATTTAAAGTATCGTTTAAAAGAGCGTACCGAAGAGTTTACAAGGTTGTTATTCCATACCTTATTCGATTCGGAAACATCCGTTTCAGAAAATTTTGATACGTTAGAAACACTTTTTGAAGAATTAGTAGATATTGCGTGTTGGACACCAGAAAAACCGTGTAAAAAGCTGTGGAAATCATACTTACAAAAACTTCCAGGAATTTTAGAAAAATTAAATAAAGACGCTAAGGCATTTGTAGATAACGATCCCGCGGCTAACTCTATAGAAGAAGTCTATTTGTCATATCCAGGATTTTACGCAATTGTAATCTATCGATTGAGCCACGAGTTATATAAAGTAGAAATGCCACTAGTGCCAAGGCTTATGAGTGAATATGCTCACCATATTTCAGGAGCTGATATCAATCCTGGTGCAAAAATAGGCGAGTCCTTTTTTCTAGACCATGCAACAGGCACCGTAATTGGAGAGACTACAATTATTAAAAATAATGTAAAAATTTACCAAGGGGTTACCTTAGGAGCGCTTTCAGTAGCAAGAAATTTACGAAACATAAAACGGCATCCAACTGTTGAAAACAATGTGGTTATTTATGCAAATGCAACTATTTTGGGTGGAAAAACAATTATTGGTGAAAACAGTGTAGTAGGTGGAAATACGTGGATTACTGATTCTATTCCGCCTAATTCTATTGTTTCAAACACCAATGAAGTGAAAATTAAAACGACAGAAAATGTTTAAAAATATAACCGATTTTATAGGAAATACCCCTTTAATTGAAGCGCAAACCTTACTTAAGAACCCGAACATTACCTTGCTCTTAAAAATGGAAGGTCACAACCCAGGCGGTAGTGTAAAAGATCGAGCGGCTTATAACATGATTAAATCTGCTTTAGATAGAGGTGAAATCGATAAAAACTCGAAGTTAATTGAAGCTACAAGTGGCAACACGGGTATTGCGTTAGCGATGATTGCCGGAATTTTTAAGCTGAATATTGAATTAGTGATGCCCGAAAATTCAACTAAAGAGCGTGTGCAAACCATGCGAGCATATGGTGCAAAAGTCACCTTAACGTCATCCGATATTGGAATAGAAGGCGCAAGGGATTATGCCGAGCAGAAAGTAAAAGAGGAAGGGTATTATTCGTTTAATCAGTTTGCGAATGATGATAACTGGAAAGCCCATTATAAAACCACAGGCCCTGAAATTTGGAAGGATACCGAAGGGAAAATAACGCACTTTGTTTCAGCAATGGGAACGACGGGTACCATTATGGGTACCTCTACCTTCTTAAAAGAAAAGAATACAAACATTCAAATTGTGGGCTGTCTCTTATACACATCTCCGAGCCCACGAGACCTCTCTACATCTCGT
>CAJXPE010000155.1 GCA_913057965.1 uncultured Marixanthomonas sp.
GGCAATAGATGGCGAACCGTTTATGCCCAAAATGCGCTAAACACTTCTGATCGCCGCCTTAAAAAAAACATTTCCGATTTAACATTGGGAATGAACAAAGTAAGCAAAATTAAAACTCATACATATACATTTAAAAGCGATTCAGAAGAAAAAACTCACTACGGCGTCATCGCCCAAGAGTTGCAGGAAATTCTACCGGAGTTAGTAGATGTTGGTGACGATAAGATGCAGACATTGAGTGTAAACTACATTGAACTTATCCCAATCCTTATAAATGCCATAAAAGAACAACAGGACATTATTAAAAATCAAGGTTCTAAAATTGATGATTTAGCTAATGATGTGGCAGAGATCAAAACAATGCTTTCCGAAGAGGAATCCATTGAAGCTTCTTTTCACTCTGAAGTTAGCTTAGAAAATTAATCATTTTAAATAAATTTTAGAAAGCTACAAAACGACCTCTGCCCTATATAGTTGGGATCATTTTCGTTAGTATATGCCTCTCTTTCAAAACTAATATTTCGGTATGCCATATAACGATTTCGATATTGTAACAGTCGTATTCCATACTCAATAATATACCACAAATAAAACGGGATCACCAACAGTTCTATTTGTTGCCGTAGATGGATACATTCATGATTCATAAAAATGAAATCAGCTTTTAATGCTTTATCTTTTATAATTAAAAAAGGCCACAACGCAATACCTGCAAATTTCTTTGGTAATAAAAAACGATTTATTATAACAAACATAAAACCATATTAGACAATGATAAATGTACAACTACCAAGCACACTATAAAATCATAAATAGCACTTAAGATTGTTAAAAAAACAGGTGTCAATTAACCAAAATAAGTTTTTTATCGTAAATAAAATGCCTTTATCGAATAATCAAAATGTAAGTATCTTCCTAAAAAAGAAATAAATATTTTGCTTCACTTTAACTAAAAAAGCTCCATATTCTTATGTATAAAAAACTACTTATATTTTTAATTTCTTTTTCATTTTTAACAACTTCAGCTCAAATAGGTATAAACACAACCAATATAGACAATGGTGTTATGCTCGAAATAGATAGTGAGGATAGTGGGGTATTAATACCTAGAATATCTCTTAACAATATAAACGATAACACAACTATTTCAGGCACGCTCACAAATGGTACTTTAATCTATAACACCACTAAAAGTGCCACTCTCCAAGAAGGTTTTTATTATTGGCAGGACAAGCAATGGGTTTTAATACAATCTGGCATAAATGAGAATGTATATACTACTGACGGCACCCTTAATTCAAATCGAATAATAAAGCAAGGAACTAACTACTTACAGTTAGAAGGTACAGCTGGAAAAAAAGCATTGTCACTCCGACGTACTGACAATAATGAAACTACAGGTATTGCTTTTCAAAATAGCGGTAATTCCTATGATGCTGCCATTTACATGGAGTCTCCGAATTCCACGGGACTTGTTTTCGCTAGTGGTAATAATGATCCGAATATCGATAATTTAAAAAGAACCCTTACTCTTAATGACAACCAAAGCATTACATTTGATGCCTATGGAAATGGCACATTTATTGGTGCTCCTTCACAGTTTTTAACAGTGGACACAAATGGAAATATTATTGAAATTAATGCAAACACTGCATATAAATTAGCCAATAGTGATTGGTTTGAAGAAAATACAACTACGCCACCAAACTCAATTAATGACAATATATTCACCAACGGAAATGTAGGAATTCAAACCAACAATCCAAAAGCAAGTGCTTCATTAGACTTAGGAGCTGCAGATCAAGGGTTACTGGTGAATCGAGTAAGATTAACAAATGCTTCGAAAGCTGGTCCAATTACCAATCCTGCCGATGGGCTGCTGGTCTTTAACACGAATGAGGATTTAACAGCTGCTGAATATGAAGATCACGTGCGTAAAGGGTTTTATTATTGGGATGCTACCCAAAGTCGCTGGATCCCGCAAAAGTCTGAAAATCGATCGGCACGGTTTACTAGTGATAATACTATATTTAACTTAAATGGAGCAGTAGACAAGCTTCCTATATTTGGTTTTAAGGAATGGAATGATGACAGCACACTTTATAATGTTACTTTGGGTAGTAACTCAAACAGTTTAATGGTAAATGAAGATGGACGTTATCATATAATAGTAAATATTCCTATAACTACAACCGGTGCAAGAACAAATATTGATGCTGAAATTGTAGTTAATCGTAGTGGAACAGACGAATATCTCGGCGCGACATCTTCTGCCAATTATATTAGAAATGCTAATGCCCATAATAATAGCACCATCTTTATCGATGAAATTTTTGTTTTACAAGCTAATGATATTATATCAATAAATGTTAGTGGGGAAACTAATATTGCAACTGCTGTCAATATAAGAAGTATCGGTGCTGCAAATTTTACTATTACCAAAATAAAATAAGCACTTATCCAAAATAAAACTGATTAGGTAATTAATAAACTAAAGCAACTTAATCCGTTTTCTGTTTACCTCTCATACTTACATACTGACTCTTAAATTTTGTATTTTTGTAGTATATGTTATTTCCCAAGAAAAGAATCAAAATTGAAGAAGGCGACTTTTACTTAACACCTGAAGGCTACAAATGTTTTACGGAGCAATACCATTTAAAACGTGGCTATTGTTGCGAGAGTGGTTGTAGGCATTGTCCCTATGGCTTTAACAAAAAAACGAAAAAACAATAGTAACTAGTTAACAAAAATTCATAGAAAAGCTTATGACTTTTAAAGAACAAATACAACAAGGTATTCCCGAGCAATTACCCGAAGCAAAAGCGTACGACTCATCAATAAACCACGCGCCTAAACGCAAAGAAATCCTTTCTACGGAAGAAAAAAAACTCGCCTTACGAAACGCCTTGCGTTATTTTGAGGCAAAACACCACGCCACGCTTCTACCCGAATTTAAAACAGAACTGGAAAAGTACGGTCGTATTTATATGTACCGTTTTCGTCCAGATTATAAAATATACGCACGCCCCATCGATGAATACCCTGGTAAAAGTCAACAAGCGAAGGCGATTATGTTGATGATACAAAACAACTTAGATTATGCCGTAGCCCAACATCCGCACGAATTAATTACCTATGGTGGAAACGGAGCCGTATTTCAAAACTGGGCACAGTACCTGCTCACGATGAAATATCTTTCTGAAATGACCAAGGAGCAAACTTTGGCAATGTATTCGGGTCATCCAATGGGATTATTCCCTAGTCATAAAAATGCTCCAAGGGTGGTTGTTACTAACGGAATGATGATCCCCAACTACTCTAAGCAAGATGATTGGGAGAAATTCAACGCATTGGGTGTTACTCAATATGGACAAATGACCGCCGGGAGTTTTATGTATATTGGCCCACAAGGCATTGTACACGGAACGACAATTACCGTACTTAACGGTTTCAGAAAAATTAAAAAAGAACCAAAAGGCGGCTTGTTTGTAACCTCAGGATTGGGCGGCATGAGTGGCGCACAACCCAAAGCCGGAAATATTTCGGGATGCGTTACGGTTTGTGCTGAAGTAAACAGAAAAGCTACCGAAACGCGTCATTCGCAAGGCTGGGTGGATGAAGTGATTTCAGATGTACATGAATTAGCCAATCGCGTGCGAAAAGCTACTTCAGAAAAAGAAACCGTTTCTATAGCCTACGATGGAAATGTGGTAGATGTGTGGGAACATTTTGCTGAAATTGACATTCACATTGATTTAGGAAGTGATCAAACTTCTCTCCACAATCCTTGGGCGGGCGGATATTATCCTGCCGGAATGAGTTATGAAGAAGCCAATGAAATGATGGCGAATAACCCAAAAACATTTAAAGAAAAAGTACAAGAAAGCCTACGTCGCCAAACAACCGCCATTAATAAACATACCGAAAAAGGCACCTATTTTTTCGACTACGGAAATGCTTTTCTTTTAGAAGCTTCTCGTGCAGGAGCCGATATACTTTCAGAAGAATCAAACAAAGAGTTTAAATACCCTTCATATGTACAGGATATTATGGGTCCAATGTGTTTTGACTATGGATTTGGTCCTTTTCGTTGGGTATGTGCTTCTGGAAAACCGGAAGATCTTCAAAAAACAGACGAAATTGCTTCCGAAGTACTTGAAGAATTAATGAAAAATTCTCCAAAAGAGATCCAGCAACAAATGCAGGATAATATTACTTGGATTAAAGGGGCACAAGAAAACAAATTGGTGGTAGGTTCGCAAGCTCGCATCCTATATGCCGATGCCAATGGAAGGATAAAAATAGCTTCTGCTTTTAACAAGGCTATTAAGGAAGGTAAAATAGGTCCGGTGGTTTTAGGGCGCGATCATCACGACGTTTCAGGAACCGATTCTCCGTACCGTGAAACCTCCAATATTTACGATGGAAGCCGATTTACAGCCGATATGGCCATCCAAAATGTAATTGGTGATAGTTTCCGTGGTGCCACTTGGGTAAGTATCCATAATGGTGGCGGTGTTGGCTGGGGCGAAGTTATAAATGGTGGATTCGGTATGGTTCTTGATGGTAGTATAGATGCACAACAACGGTTAGAAAGTATGCTATTTTGGGATGTAAATAACGGAATAGCACGTCGTAGTTGGGCTCGAAATGACGAAGCGGTTTTTGCCATAAAAAGAGCAATGGACAACAATCCATCCTTACAGGTAACACTTCCTAATTTTGTTGACGATGATTTATTAAACTAAACAAAATACCATGAAAGCATTAAAATTTACCCCCTTATTACTCTTGTTTGCAATTGTTGCCTCGTGTACTTCTGTAAGAGTGGCCACAGATTATGATAAAAAAGCAGACTTTAATACCTACAATTCGTTTGCTTTTTACAAACCTGGCATTGACAAAGCAGAAATAAACGACTTGGACAAAAAACGTATCCTTCGTGCTATTGATGCCGAATTAAGTGCTAAAGGTCTTTCTAAAAACAAATCCGCCGATCTTTTGGTCAGTATTTTCACCAAAGAGCGAGAACGAGTGGATGTCTATAACAACAACTTTGGTTATGGTTGGGGCTGGAGACCTTGGTATTATGGAGGATATTATGGAAACACTGTATCCCGGTCTACTGAAGGCAGTCTTTATATAGATCTTATCGATGCGAAAACCAACGAATTGGTATGGCAAGGTATAGGTAGTGCTCGCCTTTCTACAAGTGATGATATTAGAGATAAAGAAGAACGCATTCGTGAAATTGTAAACAAAATCCTAGCGGAATATCCACCAGATGCGATGAAGAAATAAATAATTAAGGCTCTCGGTTTCGAGAGCTTTTTTTATAGATTTTTCTAAATAAAAAACCATCAATCTAAGCTTTGTAAAAACCAAATTAAAAAAGGCTGCCCTACAATAGAACAGCCGTTTGAAAATAAAATTGAGGAGTAACTTAATTTTTAATCAATTTAATACTTTTTGAAGCTCCATTTTCGGTTTTCAACTGCATAATATAAATTCCGGGCGCCCAACCTTGAACATCAACACTTAATTGGGTGTCCCCATTATACCTTTCAGTAAAAACTTGTTGGCCAAGGGTATTGTAAACCATAACTTTTTCAATCGCTATGGTACTACTAAGCGCTATTTCATTTTGCACAGGATTGGTATAAGAAAAAGATACGTTCGAAATTTCTTCTACTCCCAATTCTTCATCCACTACATTTTGCGCATAGATTTTAGATCCATCTCCTTTGTTTTCTACAAATACAGCAACACTTTGGTTGTTTACAGACATGGTATATTGAACACGACCTTTTGAAGCTGAAAAGGTAGCTACCGGCTTGGTTTCTTCTGGCCAAGCAAAATCGCCGTTCTCATCTAGGTACACTGCATTTAAAGTTGTTGGGGTGGCACCGTTATCTTCTCCCTCCTTATTTAAAAAAAGTGGGCTGTCATTTTTTAGCTGAAGACTTCCAGCATGTACTTTTTCAGAACCAATTGGAAAAACTTCTTTTGCATTATCGGTAAGTTCTTTTGCCCCTGTATTTTTATCAAATTTCTGAACATATTCTCCATGTTGTCCTTGGTTGCTATCTGTGTAAGTACAAACTGCCCAAACAACATCTGATCCTTGCGAAAATGCAACTTCTGTATTCGTTTCGAAATTGGTTTGGTTAACGTCAAAATCTACTCCATTAATACCCCAAGGGAGTGTTCCGTCTAGATTTATTCTTTGTAAATATGAATCAAAACGATTATTCGCAGCAGAAAAATACCCCATATATACCACATCACCATCTTGTACTCCCGTATAGTTTCGGTTAAAAGCGGTTAGCCCATCTGCAAGTTGCGTTGCTTCTGTCCACACCGGATTTCCATCGCCATCATAACGCTGAGCATATAAATTTGAATTAATTCCTCCCAATAAGGAATGAAATACAGCTATAATATCACCTCCTGAAATTTCGAAGAAATTTGCTGGCGCTGTAAACCCTGAATCTAATTCTATGGGCATAGTTGAAGGCCAAACTGGGGAGCCGCTACCATCGTATTTTTGCATTACTGTCCCATCTGAGGCCAACCAACTAACAATAGCACCTCCTTCTGAAAGAGGAAGGATATTAACCTTATTACCACTTCCTACATTAACACCGCTTGTGTCCCATAAATGGTTGCCGTCGCTGTCTAATTTAAAAATATAAGCAGGGTCACCACCACCAGTTCCAGTTACTCCTATATAAAGATGGTCATCGGCATCAACAACCATATTCCAGAGTACCGTGAAAGTACTCATAGGTATTTGGTCGCTAACAAGCATGCCATCTGCTCCTAACATTTGGTTTCCATCGGCATCTAAAATTTGCATACGCAGTTCTATATTAACGGGTGCAGGCACTTCTTTCCAAAACACCACATACGTTTTTCCATCGATGGTAGATTTTGCTTGCATATCGAGTGCTTCAGATTCTACCACTAAGGTGTTCACATCGGTATCGGTTGTCCATTGCGCTTGAGCTATGAATACCGTTAAAAAGCTAATAAGTGTAATAATTGTGTTCATATCTGTCTCTTATACACATCTCCGAGCCCACGAGACCTCTCTACATCTCG
>CAJXPE010000156.1 GCA_913057965.1 uncultured Marixanthomonas sp.
CTACACGTAAGGAGTCGTCGGCAGCGTCAGATGTGTATAAGAGACAGGGTCAATCCTTAGCCTTGGTTTCTACCTATGCTGATGAAATAAAAAGTGATAGTAAATATCGAAAATATGGACCGTGGCATTATGTGAATTTCCCTTTTGATTCTACTTATGAAAAACATTCTAAGAATGAAGCGGGTGATATTATAGAGGCAATCAACACAAGTATTGAGGTGCTAAATAATGAAAACGCTTCAAAAGAGGATAAAGTTTTCTCTTTAAAATTATTGGTTCATTTTATGGGAGATTTGCATCAGCCTATGCATATTGGTTTAGCAGATGACAAAGGTGGAAACGATTTTCAAGTACGTTGGTTTAATGAAGGAACCAATTTACATTCGGTTTGGGATACAAAAATGATTGAAGATTATAACATGTCGTATTCTGAATTGGCTGCAAACGAAAAAGAACTATCTAAAACTGAAATAGCGCAAATACAAGCGGGTTCGGTGATAGATTGGATGTACGAAAGCCGAGCACTCTGCAAAGACATTTATAGTAATACTGAAGTAGGCGAAAAATTATGGTATCCATATATGTACCAATACATTGACGTTCTTAGAGTGCAATTACAAAAAGGTGGAATACGCTTAGCGGAAGTGTTAAACGAAATTTTTGGATAAGTTTAAATTATCTCTTTGAAATCTTATTGTGTGTAATTTGCTTTTGCCTAGTACTTTTAAAACGGTCAAAATCGGTATCGCGTAATTTTTTGTGCTTGGTTTTTCTGCCCTGCACGCGTTTACGCCACATCCTAAAGCTGGAGGGTTTTAATTGGCGGCGCATAATCCCGATGGTTTCTTGTTCGCTTATGTTAAATTGAAATGTAATTGCCTCGAAAGGAGTGCGGTCCTCCCAAGCCATTTCAATGAAGCGATCCAGTTCTCTGATTGTAAATCTTTCTTCTTCGTTCATACACCGAAAAATAACAAACTTTTATTGGATGGTTCTAAAGGTTAAGTTAATTCGGGGGGAATCTACTTTTTTGGTCTTTGGCAGTTGGTGTTTCCATTTTTCCTGCGTGCGGCCTTTCATAATTAATAAACTTCCGTGTTGAAGTTGGATGGATTTTTTTAAATCCTTATCGTCCTTGTGTTTTAAGTGAAATACACGCTCGGCTCCTAAACTAACCGAAGCAATAACGGGATTTTTACCCAACTCCTTTTCATTATCGCTATGCCAGCCATTGCTGTCTTGACCATTGCGGTATAAGTTGAGCAATACTACATTATAGATTTCTTCGGAAACTTCTTCTATTATATTTTTGATTTCTTTCAGTACAGAAGTAAATGGCAACGGATTCATAGTGATCCCGGAATACGAATAGCTTTTTCCATTCTCACCGTATAGAGCAGTTAATCGCGGTTGTTGATAGGTTTTACCGAAGACGGTAATATCATCTTGTTGCCAATTGGTTTCACTCAATAGTGTTTTAAAATAAGTATCAGCTTTCTCCTTTGAAAAAAAGTTTGGGTAATAAACTACATCGGCATCGGGTAAATCAAGTTGTAATGCCTTATTTTCTTCTGAAAGAAATAGATTCATTACACATATAAATAAGCCCAGTAAATTAATACGAATTGTAAGGGAATACGGAGTATTAATACCCATTTAGGCAGTTTCATGGCTGCTCGCTCATCTTGTAACATATGAATGTGAACGGTAAAAAAGACTATCAGCATGGCAATAATTCCCCAAGCAGCGATACTTTGCGTGTCTTTATTTAAAAGCATCAATCCAAAAATCATTTCTACAATCCCACTTAATAAAACCATTGTGGAATGTGCGGGAATATATGGCGGCATAATGCGTTCGTACATTTTTGGCTTTCTAAAGTGGTTGATACCTGCTAAGATGTAAAGCACACCCATTAGGTATTGATGCCAGGGTAAATTTGTCATAAAATAGTTTGTTTTATTTTGGAGCGTCTATTGTTTTAGCATCTTTAGGAACAGTATAATCAGCAGATTCTAAAAACTGAATGTTACTCAATGTGGCTTCACCAATGGGTTCGCCAAACATCCCTTTATCTTCGCTCCAATTGTAGAATTTCCATGTATCTGAAATTGCAACACCATCAACAACTTGATAGTTTTCATACAGAATAGCATGTGGCTCTTCTTCAGCTTTTTCTATTTCTTTACCAAAGGTAACGATATACGAAGCGTAATTAAGAAGGTTCGTGTCATTATCTACATATACTTGGTACCAATCGTCGGCTGTGTCTCCAACACCATTTTTAAAACTAAGCTTGGCTTTAGAAAATTCTTTGCCATTTTCCGTAATTTGCTTTACCGTTCCCCATTGTGTTCCAGGATCTGTCAGTTTAAAAGGCATTGCCATAAAATAGGGCCAAGTAAGGATATCGAAACGAGCCATTTTCATTTCAGCATTTTTAGGACTTAAAAAAACATCTTTCCCGTCATAGATGACTGTTTTCCCGTCTTGCGATTCATATTTTATTTTCGAAGAATTGGTACGCATGGTAAATGTTCCATTTAAGCGTTCTTGGCCATTAAAATTTAAAGCAATATCAAACGAAACATTATTATGTTCTAAAAAAGCTTCTTTATTGTGTGTTTTTTCAATCGCTTCGGAAAAAGCAACAGATAAAGAAGGCGCTCCGTCCCCAATTCCATTATTTTGCTCTACGGGTATTTTTTTGTCTTCTTGTTTCTTGGTTTCATTACAGCTTACAAAGAATGTTGTTGCTGCAAAAAGTAAAAGTAGTTTTTTCATATTTTAAAAATATAAAACCTGAATTACATATAAACAGGTTTAAGAAAGTATTAATAGTATAAAAAAAGACCGTCTGTTGAGACGGTCTTTATGTTGTTGTGAAAAAATAATTACTTAATCATATCATAACTACGCTTAATAAACGCTGTCATGTCTTCTCCTTTCAATAGATTCTTGCTCAATTTAGCAAGATCTAAGGCTTGATTAACCAATCGTTCTTTCTTTTTCTGAGTTTTGGTGTTTAAAATTTCAGAAACCAATTCGTGGTTGGTGTTCACAATCAAATTGTACATTTCTGGCATATTACCCATCCCGAACATGCCGCCACCGCCACCGGTTTGTTGCATTTCTTTCATTCTACGCATAAACTCAGGTTCGGTAATTACAAATGGATTGGCTTTGCTGTCCATTGCTTCTAATTGCACATTGAATTTTTCTGAAGGCACGGTTTCAGATAAGAACGTTTTAAGCGTTTCTTTTTCTTCGTCTGAAAGTTTAGAAATCTGCTCTTCGTCTTTCTTTATTAAATTTTCAACAGGCTCACTATCGATACGGACAAAGCTCGTGTTTTCGTTACTGCTTTCTAGTTTTTGTAACAAGTGTGATACAATTGGTGAATCTAGCATCAATATTTCATACCCTTTGTCTTTCGCATCTTGAATGTAGCTATGCTGTTCATCTTTATTAGATGCATAGAGCACTACTAATTTTCCATCCTTATCCGTTTGCTTGTCTTTTATTTTCTCTTGTAATTCTTCAAAAGTAAAATAATCACCATCTACGGTTGGGTAGAGTGCAAATTTTTGAGCTTTGTCAAAAAACTTGTCTTCTGTCAACATTCCATATTCAATAACCACTTTGATGTCGTTCCATTTTTTCTCAAAATCTTCACGGTTATCGTTAAAAAGTGATTTCAACTTATCAGCTACTTTACGAGTGATGTAGCTAGATATTTTCTTAACCGCACCATCTGCTTGTAGGTAACTACGTGATACGTTTAACGGAATGTCTGGACTGTCAATCACACCACGAAGCATCGTTAAAAATTCCGGTACAATACCTTCTACATTATCGGTAACGAACACTTGGTTTTGATACAATTGGATTTTATCCTTTTGTATGTTCATATCGTTCGTCATCTTTGGGAAATATAATATCCCTGTCAAATTGAACGGATAATCTACGTTTAAGTGAATATGAAATAACGGCTCTTCAAATTGCATTGGGTATAATTCTCGATAAAAGCTATTATAGTCTTCTTCTTTTAAATCTACCGGTTGTTTGGTCCAAGCCGGGTTTGGGTTGTTTATAATGTTTTCAACCTCTTTGGTCGGTGCTGGATCGTCTTCTTTGGCACCTTCTGGCTTTGGAAGTGTTTCCGTTTTCATCCCAAACTTAATTGGGATTGGCATAAACTTGTTATACTTAACCAATAGTTCACGGATACGACCTTCTTCTAAAAATTCGGTTTCATCTTCGCTAATATGAAGGATAATCTCCGTACCGCGTACTTTCTTATCAGCCTCTTCTAACGTAAAATTTGGCGATCCATCGCATACCCAATGTGCGGCAGGCTCGTCCTTAAAGCTTTTAGTAATAATTTCCACTTTATCGGCTACCATAAACGAAGAATAGAATCCAAGTCCGAAATGCCCTATAATTCCTGTGTCTTCACCGTCTTTATCTTTGTATTTTTCTATAAATTCTTCAGCACCAGAAAAAGCAATTTGGTTGATGTATTTTTCAACCTCGTCTTTTGTCATTCCAATCCCTTCGTCGATAATATGAAGCTTTTTATTCTCTTTATCAACCTTTACTTCTATCTTAGGATTTCCGTAGGCAACATCGTTTGCTTCTCCAATATTGGCTAAATGCTTTAATTTAAGCGTAGCATCTGTTGCGTTTGAAATAAGCTCACGTAAAAAGATTTCGTGATCGCTATATAAAAACTTTTTGATCAGCGGGAAAATATTCTCGACCGATACATTAATAGTTCCTTTACTCATGATATTTATGTTTTATTTTTTTCTGAAATATATAAGACAAATAAAGTACCATTTCTTGGTTTCTGACAGCTTGTCACTTTGTAAGTTCTCTTTTTTTAAAACAACTAAGCAATCGTAAACTTTAACACAACTTTTGTTTATGCTTATAAATTAAAGATTAAACAATGAGTATCTTTGATACGTACTTAGTTTTTTAATTAATTAGCAGATTACCTGTGTTTTAAAATAAATATTATGGCTACTAAAAAGTCGACACCCAAAAAGAAAACCGTTTCAAGAGACACTATTATAACTTCATATATGGAGTACGTTTTAGAAAACGAGAAAGTGCCTAAAAGTGTTTATAAGTTCAGTAAAGAACACGATATGACCGAACAGGAATTCTATAACTTCTTCGGTTCTTTCGATGGCCTGCGGAACGAAATCTGGAATACTTTTTTCGATCATTCGTTAAAACTGGCTCATAAAGACAAAAATTTTGAAGGGTTCAGCAACCAAGAAAAGATGCTTACGTTCTTCTTCACTTTTTTTGAAATGCTGACCGCCAACCGTAGTTACGTACTTTTCGCCCTTCAAGAACATAAAGATATAATGAAAAACCTTTCACAGCTTAAAGGGTTGCGAAGCAGAGTGAAAGAATTTGCTTCTGAATTGATCAACGAAAAAAACGAAGAAAAAAACCTTAAGATTTTAAAACAACCGGTTTCAGTATTTTCAGAAGGAGCGTGGTTACAAACCCTTTTCATTCTAAAATATTGGATGGAAGATAATTCGGCTTCTTTTGAAAAAACAGATGTTGTTATAGAAAAATCAGTCCGCGCCATTTTTGATGTATTTGACAATACACCATTGGAGAGTGTGGTTGACTTCGGAAAATTTCTATGGAAAGATAAAATGAACTAAATGAAAACACTCGATTCGATTCCCACCGGAAAAATAAAACGCGCCAGTAAACTGGTGAGCACTGGTGTAAAAGTTGGCGGTAATTATTTTAAATATTACAGCGGAAAACTTGTAAATCCAGAATTAAATAAGGATGCGCTAAATGAAAGCAATGCAGAAGATATTTACGATGGATTAAAAAACCTAAAAGGAAGCGCTTTAAAAGTGGCTCAAATGCTGAGCATGGAAAAGAACATCATGCCCAAAGCGTATGTTGAGAAATTTTCTTTGGCACAATTTCAAGTGCCGCCATTGTCTGCGCCGTTGGTTCGAAAAACATTCAAAAATTATTTTAATCAAACACCGGAAGATTTATTCGATACGTTTGATGAAAACTCCGTTGCGGCTGCGAGTATTGGTCAAGTTCATAAAGCAACGAAGGACGGCAAAGACCTTGCTGTAAAAATACAATATCCGGGTGTGGCAGATAGTATTAGCAGTGATTTGGCGTTGGTAAAACCGTTCGCCATTAAAATGTTCAACTTAAAGGGAAAAGATTCTGAAAAATACTTCAAAGAAATTGAAGGAAAGCTTTTAGAAGAAACAGATTATAATTTAGAAATTACCCAAAGTAAATCCACTACAGAGGCATGTGCAAATATTCCTAATTTAAAATTTCCGAAGTATTACGAAGCACTTTCAACCGATCGCATCATCACGATGGATTGGATGACGGGTGAGCACCTTTCCGAATTTACAAAGCATAATACTGACAAGGAAAAAGCAAATAAAATAGGGCAGGCGCTTTGGGATTTTTATATGTTCCAAATGCATGAATTAAAAAGCGTACATGCCGATCCACATCCCGGTAACTTTTTGGTTGATAAAGAGGCTAACCTGATAGCAATCGACTTTGGTTGTATTAAAAACGTTCCAGAGGAGTTTTATATACCTTATTTTGAGTTGGCAAAGCCTGAAAACATCAACAACTCTGATGTTTTTATGGAAAAAATGTACGAGCTTGAAATTTTACGAAACGATGATTCCCCAGAAGAAGTAAAGTTCTTTTCTGAATTGTTTCACGAAATGCTGAGCTTGTTCACCAAGCCCTTTCATGGGGAAACGTTTGATTTTTCAGATGAAGTATTCTTCGGAAAAATAGCCGAATTAAGTGATAAGTATTCAAAAGATACTGAACTACGTAAAATGAATGGGAATAGAGGCTCTAAGCATTTTTTATATATCAATAGAACTTTCTTTGGCCTTTATAACTTATTGAATGATTTAGGAGCTTCAGTTTCAATAAATAACTACAGAAAATATATTTAATAAAACATTAACCTTTTGTTTAAGTTAAAATATAATTTATTAAACATTTATAATGTATCTTTAAGCTAAATAATTGGAAAACTGCTATGA
>CAJXPE010000157.1 GCA_913057965.1 uncultured Marixanthomonas sp.
ACGAGATGTAGAGAGGTCTCGTGGGCTCGGAGATGTGTATAAGAGACAGGACATACGGTACATATTCATCAATTTTTAAGGTGAATGAATAATCTTCAGCTACGGCTTCAAATAATTCTTCCGCTTTAATTTTTTTAATAATTTCTGAAACAGCTAATCTTTCCATTAGGCATCACTTACGTGTTTACGGAGTTTTTGGCGGCGTTCAAAGGCACTAACACGCTCTAAAACTTTATCTTCAACAAAATCGATGATCTTTTCTTGTACCTTGGTTTTATACACTTTATTAATATAAGTGATTCCGCCAGGAGACATGACATTAACCTCGACTAACTTACCGCCAATTACATCGATACCGACAAAATATAATCCGTCTTTTACTAGTTTAGGACCAATACGACGGCACAATTCTTTTTCTTGTTTACTTAAGGTGTGTTTTTGAACCGTTCCTCCAGCACTTACATTACTCCGATGGTCTTCATCGCCCGGCACCCGGCGCATCGCACCAATGGGTTGACCATTTAATAACAAAATACGAACATCTCCTTGATCGGCTCCTTCAATGTAATCTTGTAAAATCACATAATTTGAAGTGCCATCTTTATTGTCTATATAGAAATCCAATAAAGAGTTGATACTCTTCATGGCGCTTTTTTCAATTAAAATAACCCCCGATCCCCCAAAACCATTCAACGGTTTTAAAATCATACGGTCGGGACCTTCTTTAATGATATCTTTTAAATATTGTTTGTTTTTGGTAACGTGGGTTCTTGGGATCATTTGATTATTATCGTCTTCAAAAACTGCCGTGTATAGTTTATTATTTGCACGGCGAATGCCATCGAGATCGTTCATAATGAAAACATCATCCTTAACCGAATCTAAAAAGTTGAGCATAATCATATCCAATGGTGGATTACTACGTAAGATTATTACATCAAATCCTGCCATAGGCAACATTTCATCATAAAACTCTGCTTTCGAATGAAACGATTTTAAGCCTTTAGGTAGTTTTTCTTGGCGTTTTAAACATCTAGAAAAGGCAAATGCTACACTATCTCGTATCGTTAAGTTAGCTGGAGTAGTGATGACGATTCCGTGTCCTCGCTTGGCAAATTCTTTAATTAAGGCTAAAGTAGAGTCGTTTTCAGGGTCTATTTGATCCCAAGGATACATAATAAAGCAAACGTTCATGAAGGTCGATTTTAATTAGTAACTTAAATATACTAATTATGATATAACCTGAAAGGTTTTTATGGTAAAGGTTATACAAAGGACTAAAATTATTCAAAAATCCTAAAATTGTCAAAGCCACCAACATCATCATTACCGTCTTGTTTAACACGAACTTGTAATGCAACTGTAGATGTTCCTCCTGGGATTAGCTCTAAAACTGAACCTGAAAGTGATAAGTCTGAAGTGCCATTTATCAGTTCAACAGCAGGTTGAGGAATTCCATCGATAATAATTATATATTCGGCGTCATCGCCGTTATCAAATCTGAAAAAGGCGTAATCAAAAGCAACCGTAACACCACCTAAAGCAGTTGAAATATCAATTGTATTGAAAGTTATTGTTACAAATCCAGTAGTACCATTTCCATCTTCAGTATCATTTAAGTCCCTAATTCCCAAAAAATCATTAGTAAGAGTAGTGAGGTTACTAAAAATGCTATTTGAAGCGTTTGTTATGCCATAAAAACCTAAAGTTCCATTATCAAAGAATGACACATCAGTGTTGTAACCCCAAGAATTTCCTAAATCAAAATTTTGTACAACATTTATAAATTCAATACTATTATTACAATGTATGCTTTCCCAAGCAGAACCATTCCATATTTGAAAACAGTCAATACCTTCTACAAATACAGTAAGTCCAACATCGGTGGTACTAGGAGCAATAGCATCCCTTGCAGCAATATCCGGCACCCGTGGCGGCATAAATCCTTTGTAAGGAGCTCCACCATTGGTTGTTCCACTAACCTCAAGCATAGAGGCAGATGAAGGGTTGGTTGTACCTATACCCACTTGGGCTGTCATTATACTTGTTAATAAACTAAAAACAGCAACTAGGAAAGATTTCTTCATAACTATGATTTTAAAAATGAATCATAGCATGCCTTAGGTTACATGTAAATTTTGGGTATAGTTACTGGGAAGAGTTTAAATATATAAAAAAAGTTTTCTTTCTCCAATTTTCTTTCATAAAAATTAGCATCAAACCACTTAAGGACTAACAAGTTATAAACTTTGTTAGTCGTTTTTTAAATTAAAAGAATGTGAAGTAACTACCCTTTATAATTATCATCCCAATCCTTGACCTTTGGAACGCCCAACTTTCCTTGCGATTTTGCTACCATCATAGAAACGGCAGCATCACCCGTTACATTTACCGTGGTACGACACATATCAAGAGGTCTGTCAATAGCAAAAATTAAAGCAAGTCCAGCTTCGGGAATACCCGCTTGAGCCAATACAATAACCAACATTACCATTCCTGCACCTGGTACCGCAGCAGAACCAATGGAAGCTAAGGTTGCAGTTGCGATAATTCCTAATTGGGTTCCAAAAGAGAGGTCCATCCCAAAGGCTTGTGCAATAAATACCGCTGCTACAGCTTGGTATAAACTGGTTCCATCCATATTAATTGTAGCTCCAATTGGCAACACAAAACTGGTTACTTCTCGTTTTACTCCTAAATGTTCTTCTACGCGTTCCATGGTCACTGGTAAGGTTGCAGCACTAGAACTTGTTGAAAATGCTAACAATTGAGCTGGACCAATTCCGTTAAGGAAACTCTTTGGCGTATGTCTTGTAAATGTCCAGACCAATAAAATGTAAACACCTATCATTAAAGCTAGTCCTCCTATCACACACAATGCGTACATTCCTAAGGCAGCAAAAAGATCAGCACTTGGAGCTTCAACCACTAAGGCTGCGAGCAATGCAAACACTCCATAAGGAGCCGTAAGCATAATAAGATCAATCATTTTGAGGATAACTTCATTAAAGCCATCAAAAAAATCTTTTACGGGTTTTGCTGTTTTTTCAGGAATCAATATTAAACCAATTCCGAAGAAAATAGCAAAGAATATTACTTGAAGCATGTTTCGGTTACTCGAGGAAGCCCCAATTATATTATCAGGCACTAAATCTTCCAAAGCTTGCAGCGGGCCTGCATCCTTCTGACGCTGCGCATCCTGTCGTTTCATTTCGGCTTCGCCACCGTAAGCTTCAACTAATTCAGAACGAGTTTCTTCTGTAATCGTTTTTCCTGGTTTTACTAAATTAACAACTCCTAAACCAATGGATACGGCAATTACAGTAGTAATTACATAAGTTACAATGGTTCGCAACCCCATTTTTGAAAGACTGGAAATATCTTTTAAATCGGATACCCCTTTAATCAAAGAAGCAAGAATCAAGGGTACGGCAATTAACTTTAAGGCATTTATAAAAATGGTTCCGAAAGGCTTAATCCAATCTTCAATAAAATCGGGTCCCCAACCAAAATTGGTAAGGATAAGGGCAAAAATAACCCCAAATGCCATTCCTAATAAAATTTGCCAGTGTAATGCCAGTTTTTTCATAAATGTGAAACTATTGATCTTTTATTTTTGATGGTGCGTAATATACAGATAATCTTTTAGAGTTTGGTGAGTTTGTTCAGCAGCCAAAAATCGGCTAATACCAATGCCGACATGGCTTCTACTATAGGCACGGCACGTGGTACTACACAAGGATCGTGACGCCCTTTGCCTTGCATGTCAACTTGTTTTCCTTCGCTATTAATCGTTTGTTGCTTCTGCATAATAGTGGCAACTGGTTTAAAGGCCACATTAAAATATATGGGCTCGCCATTGCTTATTCCTCCTTGAATACCGCCGCTATAATTGGTTTTAGTGCTTCCATCTTCATTAAATAAATCGTTATGATCACTTCCCCGCATTTTCGTCCCTTCAAAACCGCTGCCGTATTCAAATCCTTTTACGGCGTTTATGGAAAGCATCGCTTTGCCCAATTGAGCATGTAATTTATCAAAAACAGGTTCTCCTAATCCAATTGGTACGTTTTCAATAACACACGTTATTTGTCCGCCAACAGTATCGCCTTGTTTTCTGATGTCTTTGATGTATGCTTCCATTTTTGAAGCCATATCGGCATCAGCGCAGCGAACAGGATTGTTTTCTATCTCATTGAAGTTTACTTCTGAGTAGTTTTTCTGAAGGGATAATTCGCCAACAGCTGAAACATAGGCTGTGATTTTAATATCTTTCAACAATTGCTTTGCTATGGCGCCGGCTGCAACCCTACAAGCGGTTTCACGAGCTGAAGAGCGGCCTCCTCCCCTATAATCACGATTGCCGTATTTTTTATCATACGTATAATCTGCGTGCGAAGGTCGGTAGGTGTCTTTTATATGGGAATAGTCTTTGGACTTCTGATTGGTATTTTCAATAACAAAGCCAATAGGCGTTCCAGTGGTTTTTCCTTCAAAAATACCGCTAAGGAATTTTACCGTGTCAGGTTCTTTTCGTTGGGTTACAATAGAAGACTGTCCAGGCTTTCGGCGTTGCATTTCTGCTTCAATAGCGTCTAAATCTATTGGCAACCCAGCTGGGCATCCGTCAATAATTCCACCTAAGGCTTCGCCGTGCGATTCGCCAAAAGTGGTAAGTTTAAAAATAGTTCCGAAGGAATTACCTGCCATATCCTGTTTTCAACAAATGTAAATCTTACAACTGAAACTTAAAAATAAACCTTCTTCTTAATAATTGGGAAACAAAAAGACGGTGCATAACCATTTCACCAACTATTGGTAACATTTTCTTAATGAGAATATTGACAAATTTGAAAATCTTTGTATCCCAAATTGACGTCTTGAAAAGAAAAGTAGAAATCGTTGTATTATCAGACATTCATTTGGGCACATATGGTTGCCATGCCAAAGAGGTTCTGCATTATTTAAATTCCGTAAAGCCAAAAAAATTAATCCTTAACGGAGATATAATTGATATTTGGCAATTCCGGAAACGGTATTTCCCAAAAGCACATTTACAGGTTATAAAAAAAATAATCGCTTTGGCTACAAAAGGCACCAAAGTCTATTATATCACCGGAAATCACGATGAAAAATTACGTCGTTTCAGTGATACGAAAATGGGCAATATTCAAATAGTAGATAAACTTATTTTAAATATCGACGGAAAAAAGGCTTGGTTTTTCCACGGTGATGTGTTTGATGCTTCCATACAACATACCAAATGGATCGCAAAATTAGGCGGTTGGGGATATGATTTACTGATACTTTTTAACCGCTTTATAAATCATTGTTTGGCGAAATTTGGAAAAGAAAAATATTCGCTTTCCAAAAAAATTAAAAACAGTGTAAAGGGTGCTATTAAGTTTATTAGTGATTTTGAAACCACCGCAACCGATCTCGCAATTGATAATGGGTTCGACTTTGTGGCCTGTGGTCATATACACCAACCTGTTATAAAAAAGGTATCAAATAATAAAGGAAGTTGCACCTATTTGAATAGTGGTGATTGGATTGAAAACTTAACAGCATTAGAATACAATAATGAACGGTGGATGCTTTACACGCACGGTGAAAAGAATCCGTTTTTAAAACCTGTTTTAGACGAAGTTACAGATGATGATGCCGAAGTCTATCCTGAGTTTCTATCAGCTTTTATTTATGAATAAGCGCTTGCTTTAAAATGGTTACTGGATGCAATGCTTTTACACCCGTTCCGTCTTTTATTTGATGCCTGCAACTCGTTCCGTTGGCTGCAATGATAGTGTCTTTTGAAGCTTTTCTAACCGCCGGGAATAATTTTAATTCGCCAATTTGCATACTTACCTCGTAATGCTCTTTTTCATACCCAAAACTTCCCGCCATACCACAACAACCCGATGGTATAATTGTTGGTTTATAATTTTGAGGTAAATTCAACAAATCGAACGTTATTTTTTGATTGCTCAACGCTTTTTGATGGCAGTGATTATGGATTTTAATGGTTTTCGCTTCGGACGTAAATTGATCTGAAGTTATGTTCCCTAGTTTTATTTCTGAAGCTAAAAACTCTTCTAATAAAAAACAGTGTTTAGATAGTTCTTTAGCTGAATCAATATCGTCCGCCATTCTTAGGTATTCATCCCGAAAACCCAAAATAGCAGAAGGCTCAATTCCCAGCAGTGGTTTTTCTTCGAAAACGATACCTTTTAAGTAATCAATATTGTTGTTGACTTCTACTTTCGCTTCTTCTAAAAAACCTTTACTTATTAACGCTCTTGCACTATCCAAATGATCTACAATTGTCACTTTATAACCTAAATTTTGTAGTAAATCATATGCGTCTTCAGCTATCTCGGCATCAAGATAATTACTGAATTCATCAACAAACAAAACAACTTCTTTCTTTTTTTTAATTATTTTATTTTCTTTTGATTGATATATTTTACTGAAACTTTTACTTGAAATAAATGGCAAGCTTCTTTCCGAAGCGACACCACTTATTTTTTTTATGATTTTTGAAGTAAATCCGTTTTTATATACCGCATTTGCTAATCCTGGAAATCGTGTTCCTATTTTATTCAACCGACTGCTTTTCGCAAATAGTTTATTGGATAGTGAAGCGCCATTTGCTTTGTTGTATTGATATAAAAATTCAGCTTTTGCCGTGGCCATATCCACATTACTGGGACATTCATTTCCGCAGGCTTTACAGCTAATGCACAAGTCAAAAACCTCTTTGAGTTCCTTGCTGTTAAATTTGTTTGTTGCAGTATTATTCGTCAAAACCTCCCGTAACATATTGGCACGGGCACGCGTGGTATCTTTTTCATTTTTTGTGGCATGATAGCTAGGGCACATCGCTCCTGCAGTTTCAGCAGTTTTTCGGCAATCGCCACTACCGTTACACTTTTCTGCTAACCGAAGTATCCCTTCACCTGTC
>CAJXPE010000158.1 GCA_913057965.1 uncultured Marixanthomonas sp.
AGGAGTCGTCGGCAGCGTCAGATGTGTATAAGAGACAGGAATTTTAAGCTGGCTGTAAGCCGAAACCACATTAAAAGAAAGCTCCGCGAAGCCTATAGAATCAATAAAGGAACGTATCTGGAAAAAAGCGGCAAGAAGTTTGCGCTGTTGTTTTTGTATCTTGGAAGGGAAAAACCAACGTATGAAGCTGTTGAAGCTTCGGTTGTTTCGCTTCTTAAAAAACTGAACGATGAAAACAATTAGCCTTTTATTATTTTCGTTTATTCTCGCATGCTCCAATGGTGGAAACTCTAACGCTATTCCAGCTCCACCTTCTCCCGCTGGGGAAGTAATGGAAGATCAAGCGTATTCTGAAGAAAGCATGGTTCAGCAAAAAAGGGATATCCCAGAAGAGCAAGAACAGAAAATTATTAAAACAGCTCGACTGGCATTTGAAACCCCTTCACCCGAAAAAACCCACAAAAGAATACTACAACTCACGTCTCAATATGAAGGGTTTGTAGCTAATGATAATTCGGGGAAAAGTTATAACCGTATTTTTAGGAATATGACGGTGCGTGTGCCTACCAAAAACTTTCAGGAGTTTATAAATTCCGTTTCCGAAGGGGTAGAGTATTTCGATCAGCGGGATATTTCTCGTCAAGACGTAACCGAAGAGTTTGTCGATCTGCAAGCACGCCTAAAAGCCAAACGTAAACTGGAAGACCGGTATTTAGAATTGCTTTCCAAAGCAAAAAACGTCAAGGAAATGCTGGAAATTGAACGCGAGCTTTCCAACATCCGCGAAGAAATTGAAGCCAAGGAAGGCCGGTTAAAATACCTTCAAAACCGGGTATCGGTTAGTACCATCAACTTAGAGTTTTATAAATACACTGCCGAAAGTGGCGTCACCGTTTCCTACGGACAAAAAATTAAAAATGCCCTACAAGGCGGCTGGAACGGCGTTTCGGTGTTCTTTTTAGGGTTGTTGTATCTTTGGCCACTGTTTATCGTGGTTGTCATTGTGCTGTTGGTAGTACGATGGTTGATTAGGAGGAATAGGAAAAAGTAATTAATAGCGTATTGCATTTATACATACGTTATCAAAAATGAAAAACAAAAAATGAAAAACCTTTATTTAGCAATTATATTTTTGACTTTTTTGAGTTGTGATGCTCAAAATAAAAAGACATTATCCGAATACTCTTGCGAATGTATAAATCAAATATCGACTGAATTAAGCCAACCAAAACTCAAAGCGGAAATACAACAATGTGTTAGCGATGGATATGAAAAATATGCTGACGAAGTTCAAGAGATTATGACTGATTTCAACAAAAAAAATCCAAATTCAGATTTGACTTCGACACAAAATCACGTTAGAAAAGTATTGACTCATAGACTGTTTGAAGAATGTCCAAAATATTCAGAAATAACATCCGATTTAATTTTGAAACAAAGAGATATAATGAGTGATTTAATAACTAATATAGCGAATGAGATTTGTGAAGAGATAAACTTATTAGAAGAAACAAAATTATCTGACAAAATCGTTGACCCAATCCTAATTAAATACACTATAAAATACGATAGAGAAATTAGAAATGAATATGATTTAGCAGACAAAAGACAACGGAAAAAATTCGGTTATGATTTGTCGTACAAATTAATGGCGGATTGCGAAAAATATAAATTGTTCGGAATTCAAAAGCAGAAGTAACATTTGCTAACAACATATCCTATGAAAAGCACTTGTTCAGTTCTTTAAACTAGCCATTAAAAGCAATTTTATAGAAACCTTATATCTAAAAAGAATGAATACAAACACATTACTCTCCTTTTTTGAAAGAGACTTAAACAAGGTAATTACTGAAATAGAGCTTTATAAAAATGAAGAAACTATTTGGCGAGTAGAAAAAAACATTGCTAATTCAGCAGGGAATTTAGTGCTGCATGTAATAGGAAACTTGCACACCTTTATTGGAAAAGAAATAGGAAAAACAGGCTATGTTAGAAATAGAGAACTTGAATTTACGCAAAAGAATGTTCCAAGACAAGAATTGATTGATGGTATAAAAGACACAATAGAAATGGTTAAAAATTCACTTCATTCAATCACAAACGAAGAATTGAAAAAAGAGTATCCTGTTTTGAAGTTTTCACAAACAGAATCAACTGAATATCTATTAGTCCATTTGGCTACTCATTTAACGTATCATCTTGGGCAAATAAACTATCATAGACAGTTAATGGATGAGTAAAAGTTACCAAAAAGAAAGAATACTTAATTACACCAGAATTTTTTATCGAAATCCAGGTCTTGTTTGCTTTCTGCAATAACGGAAAGGTTTGTGTATATTTAATCCGTAACTGAAGTTTTGCTATCTGCAGTAATCATTTTTAAAATAAAACACCATGAAAAAGAAAATATTTATCCCAATAATCGCCGTGGTCATTCTATTTACAACGGTGAGTTTTAAAAGTGATTTCTTTGAAATTGCCAAGCAAATAGAAATATTCACCACACTCTACAAAGAACTGAACATGAACTACGTGGACGAGGTGACACCTGCCACTTTGATGGACAAAGCCATTACCGGGATGCTGGAAGACCTGGATCCCTATACCGTGTATTGGAACGAACAAGACGTAGAAGATGGACGCATACAAAACTCGGGTACTTATACCGGGATTGGCGCTTCGGTAAAAACTACAAAAGACAAAATAACGATTATAGAACCTTTTCAAGGGTATCCAGCCGATAAAGCGGGGTTAAAAGCTGGGGACGAGCTCGTGAAAATCGGTACAACACCCGTTGCAGGGTTTGATGGGGATGCTGGAGAGCTGCTAAAAGGTTCCAAAGGAAGTTCGGTCGAAATCACCTATAAACGCCAAGGAAAAACACAAACTACAACACTTAAACGCGAAAAAGTTGGAATAAAAGCGGTTCCGTTTTACAAATTGTTGGACGATAATATTGGGTATATTGTATTGAGTAAATTCAATCGGAAAACGACCATTGAAACTAAATCTGCTTTGGAAGATTTAAAACTACAAGGTGCCGATAAATTAATTTTGGACCTCCGCGGAAACCCTGGCGGACTTTTAAACGAAGCGATCAACGTAGTCAATTTATTTGTTGACAAAGGCGAAGTAATCACCACCACAAAATCGGTGATTGAAAAATACAACAAAGTCTATAAAACGCAATTCAATCCGGTAGATACCAAAATTCCGGTAGTCGTGTTGGTCAATGGCCGTAGTGCATCGGCCAGTGAGATTGTTTCAGGCGGTTTGCAGGACTTAGACCGCGCCGTGGTAGTTGGAGCGCGTAGTTTTGGAAAAGGACTGGTACAGCGTCCTAAAAAGCTTACCTACGGAACCCAACTGAAAGTAACTATTGCACGATATTATACACCGAGTGGCCGCTGTATCCAAGCTTTGGATTATTGGCATCGTGATGAAAATGGTGATCCTATACGCGTAGATACCGAAGAATACAACGAGTTTACAACCAAAGGCGGCAGAACGGTGTACGACGGCGGTGGTATTATGCCCGATGTGGAAGTAGAAACGGCAAAATTCAGTCCTATTACGACGGCTTTGCTAAAAGATATGGCTATTTTTGATTATGCAACGCAGTATTACTATTCACATCAATTAGAAGATTACAATACTTTTGAATTTACCGATAGTGATTTCCAAAATTTTGTAACTTATTTAAAGAAAAACGGTTTTGAATACGAAACTGAAACCGAAAAAGAATTTGCTGAAGCCTTACGAAGAGCGGAAGATGACGATCTTAAAGATGAAATACAACAAGGGTACAACCAATTAATGACATCGATAGATCGAGCCAAAGAAAAAGCATTAGTTTCTAAAAAAGCAGAGATAAAATCATTGTTAAGCGACGAAATATTAAAACGCTACTTTTATAGGGACGGTATGTACAACTACCACGTAAACCACAATCCTGAAATTTTAGAAGCGGTTTCGGTATTGACCGATGGGAATCGATATGAGAAGATTTTAAAGTAATAAAATCGGTGGTTTCGATACGATTTTCCATTGTTTTCAACAAAGAAAAATCACTCAACCACCAAAAATAAATTGCTGCTACTTTTTAGGTCATAATTGTGAGTGCAGAAAATCTGCAGTAGCTTTTAAACCCCTTTTTCTTAATATTTCAAGAACTTCAAATTCATCCAAATCTGGATTTCTTCTGTTCAATACCATTTCTTTGAAGGCTTTAACAGCCTGTTCCGGGTTTAAATCTATAATATCAGTCAAAAAATCATCAGCTGTTTTAGCTGATAATCCAAAAGAAGCCAAATAATCTTTAGGGAAGTCTTTAATATTATTGGTAACAATAACATTTGCATTCGTTTTTATGGCAGCAGCCAAAACATGACAATCTTTTGGGTCTGGTAACTCCAATCCTTCAATAAGTCCTGAATAGTTAGTGACTAAGGCATCGGGGAAAGCTAAATTTGCTTTTTCAATTCTCTTTTTTGCCTCTTTTTCATCAATCCCTTTTCGTTTCATTACATCTTTCCATTCATCAAAAATATGTTCGCTCCATTTGGGAGTAAACATATCGTAATACGCAAACCAAAAAAGCAAATCCCGTGTTTCGATTGGATAAATTACATTTGTGTCCAAAACACACTTAAATCGTACACTATGAATCATATACCCCCAATTCTTCGTCAGACTTCATCATATCAATAATATGCTGTTTCTGTATTTTCTTCATCTGTTTTTTATACTCCATAACATCTTCAAACTTCACTCTTCTATGTTTACCAACTTTAGTATATTCAATTTCTCCATCTTTCAATAATTTAACCAAATGAGGTCTAGAGCATCCTAAAATTTCAGCGGCTTTTTGAGTGGTAACTTCTGTTGCAATAGGAACAAGTGAAAAAGGTTTGCCTTCACTCATTGCTTTTAAAATAGCACCTAATAATTTTAAGGCACTTAAAGGTATTTTAATTTTTTCTTGTGTTTCCTCAATCTCTATTTCTGGATTGTCAGATCTTAATTGTTCTATTACAGAAGCTAACGCATCATAAGAGGCTATGGCTATTTTTTGTTCATCCTTTGACGGCTTTATACTATTTTTGAATGTTTTCATACTTGTGAATTGCTTGTGGTAAAACAATATTAAACGAAATAAACGAAATTAATTTATATTTTAATGTTAAATTTTAATATATACTGTGAAAAATGATTACAGCTATTAGGTTCGTTATTAATCTGTAATTGTTTTAATATATTTGATCAATAGCGATCTAATAACCATGGAATCCTTCCTTAATTTCTTTGAAACCATGCCTATCTGGATGAAAGCCGGCTGGGTATTTTTTGTACTGGCGTTATTTTGGGTGTTGGAAGGGTATTACAGTTTAATAAACTTAAAATATAAAAAGTGGAAACACGCCAAAACCAATCTTATTTTATTGGCATTTGTCATGGTTATCAACGCTGTTTTTGGTATTGCAACCGCAGCAATTTTTATTTGGTTGAATGATTCACAATTTGGATTGTTGCATTTATTTGAAGCTTCTATTTGGGTAAAGTTATTGCTTTCACTTTTGGTATTGGATTTTATTGCGCAATATGGCGTGCATTACTTATTGCACAAAGTACCTGCAATGTGGCGGTTACACATTGTGCACCACAGCGATAAACACGTAGACGCGACTACAGGAACCCGCCATCATCCATTCGACTTTATTATTCGCGAAACCTTTGCGCTTATTGCAGTCGTCATTATGGGAATGCCCATAGCATTTTACCTCTTTTACCGTATTTTAAGTGTATTGTTTACCTACTGGACACACGCTAATATCAGTTTACCAGCTTGGTTGGATAAAGGGATCAGCTATGTGTTTGTAACGCCTAATATGCATAAGTTTCATCATCATTACCAATTGCCTTGGACGGATAGTAATTTCGGGAATATGTTCTCTATTTGGGATCGTTTGTTTGGTACGTTTGTGTACGACGACACAAAAAAAATTAAATACGGCGTAGATTTAGCAGATCATACTGATGATGAGAATATCATCACACAATTAGGAATTCCTTTCAACAAAACAGTCGTTTCAAAAGGAAAAGAAAGCTATTAAACAGCTTATTAACATATTTTTAATAGAAATACTGCTTAAGTTTTCGTATAATATGGGTTATGGTACAGAGAGACAAACAGGAAAACGACGAAGTTCTTAAGGAATCCGTCGCGTATTTAGAAAACAAAGGATTTGAGAACATTAAAGCCGATATTGAAGGCTATGAGACCCCAAAGTCGTACAATAAAAAAGGAAGCGATGTAATCATCACTCCAGACATTGTAGCGGAACGAGCAGGTATTAAGCATTATTTTGAAGTAAGCTTAAAGTCTGAAAGAACAAATTTATTAAAGTCCAAATGGCGCTTTTTAGATGTATTGACGCGGATGCGAAATGAGCGTTTTAAAATCATTACAAGACGGGGGCATTATAAGTTTACTAACGAAATGCTAGATCATTTAAATATGGAAAAAAAGCTTATTAAGCTATAACCATATTCAATCTACAATGAATTGGTAAACTACTTATTTAGGGTTCTACTTACTA
Source organism: uncultured Marixanthomonas sp. (assembly GCA_913057965.1). Lineage (GTDB taxonomy): Bacteria > Bacteroidota > Bacteroidia > Flavobacteriales > Flavobacteriaceae > Marixanthomonas. The sequence goes on from CAJXPE010000158.1 coordinate 6,600, forward strand.
TAAGTAAACTCTGAAAACCACTGCTGAACTATCAAATGATAGTACTGTAGTGGTTTTTTATTTCAAAGCAATTAATCCTTTAAAACAAGCTGGTCAATCTATCAAGACAACTCTGTTTTTTTAAAAGAGAAATAACCTTCTTTCTTTTAAACTCATTACATTATTCTTCATTTTCCAATAATGAGTTTAAATTATATCCGTTTAGCACAATTTCATCATATTACAACCTACCCAAATTCGTTTAATTCTTTTAAACATGTTCCTGTCTCTTATACACATCTGACGCTGCCGACGACTCCTTACGTGTAGAT
>CAJXPE010000159.1 GCA_913057965.1 uncultured Marixanthomonas sp.
CGGCAGCGTCAGATGTGTATAAGAGACAGATATCAATACCGACTAAAAACATACCATCTTGCACCAATTTTGGACGAACAATTTCTGCTAATTCTAGAATTTGATCTGTCATTTTCACTTTTTGTGGTTTTCCGCCGGCATGAATATTACTTCGAATATCACCGCTAGCATTTACACGTTGCATAATGGCGTATTTTCCATCTTCAGATTGCAATGGTTCGCCGTTCATTAAAAACAAACGCGTGTCGCCATGCTTGGCTTCAGGAAGGTATTCTTGTGCAATTACAAAGCCGTCACGGCAAATGGCATCGATGGTCTGGGAAAGATTTTTTTCACTTTTCTTGTCCATCATGAACACATTTTTACCGCCAGAACCTTGTAAAGGCTTTAAGATCATTTTTCCTTTTTGTTCATTAAAAAAATCTTTTATTTCTGCTTCATCACGGGTAATAATGGTTTTGGGACGTAATATTTCAGGAAAGTGCTGAAAGTACATTTTGTTTACGGCACTGGCCAACGTGCTGGGATGGTTTAATACCAAAACCTTGTCTTGCATGGCTATTTCACCAAAAATAAAGGCTGCATTCTGTGCCCATTCGCGTTCGTCTATTTCATCAGAAGGATCATTCCGTAGAAAAAGGACATCTAATTCTGCTGAGGTTATTTTGGTAAACTCTTCTTTTTGAACGGCTTTAAAATAAGTTTCTTGACTATGAAATTTTCTATTGCTTATGGTTTTACAACGAGCAGAAAGATGACCGTCACTGGCATACGCCAATTCGCCAACGCCAATAAAATAGACATCGTGCTCTCGTTTGTAAGCCGCATAACCAAGTGCCGGGGTGGTATAGTTTGGTTTTTCGGTCGTATGATCGTTAATGATAAAGGCAATTTTCATAGTTTTTTAGTTTAGTAACTCGGTTAAATGTACTCCGTCTTTTAATTTTTGAAGGCGTTCTTTTGCGATATCACGTTCTAAAAAACGAGGTAAAACGGGTTTTTTAATAATATTTCGGTGTAACAATTCTTCAATTAAGCTTACGTGATTGGTGTTGAATTTACCAGTATACAAGGTTTCAATGTTTCCGCCATTTTTAAGGTAGTCCATAATATTCATGATGCCGGCTAGATACACTGCGTCTTTTATAAGACCGCCACCTCTATAAACTCGCATAGTAATGTAATAGGAAGTGTATTCAGTAAAATTATACGTACTATGGAGCATGGAGAATGTTTCAATAAACGAAGCTCCATTAACCAATGAGTTAGCAGCCTCTACGCGTCCCGCTAATAACCGAAGTCTATTTATGGTAAGCCCATCAACCAAGTATTCTGCGACAACTGCCAAGCCTTCCTGTAATTTATCATAGCCTGCAAAACCTGCGTACATCTGTTCCAAGGGCTGCCGTTTACCATTGCAATAGGTAAGAATATGTGTTCCCACTTCGTGCTGTACCAGAGCATCACAGCGGCTGGCATCCATAGACAAGGTGTCACTAATAAAAAGTTTGGTTTTTGAAACCATGATGCCAGCGACATCTTTTCGTATTTCAAGACCTAAGTCAAGGTTGGAAAATTTTTCTTGATAGTAATCAATTTCTTTTTGCGCATGTTTGGCAAATTCCTGACAATCAAAACGTTTCATATCACTGCGATCCTCCGGTTTTGGAAATTTTTTCAGAATAGCTGCGGCTCCTTCTAACACCGATTTTTGAATGGTACCGTATAAACTTTCTCCAATAAAACGGAAGTTATCGGTACCCCGTTCTTCGAGCATCGTTAATTGTTTTTCAATCTCCAATCGCTTATCCCTTAAAATAAAAGATAGGGTAGGGTCATCTACTTTGTCAATAGGTAAATGGTACAGCTTTCGTTTTTCCAACTCTGGATCTAAGGCAATGAGTCGATAGTTGAAAGCTGGTTTTTTTTGAAATTTATTCTTTTTGAACCGCTCCCATTCTTGTGAAGCATTTACTGGGGTGGTGCGAAGTAAAAAGGACATTTTTTCACTTATTTTAGCTAGTTTATGGTCAGCTTCTAAGGTTATCCGGTCTAGGTTGGTCTTGCCCAACATTAAGTAATGGTTAAACGGGTTGGACGTTTGTACTCGGATAAATTCATACACAGCGCGTTTTACAATTTCAGAAAAACGGGAACTGAACTTTCTATAAAAAATAGAGAATAATTGGTTTTCTTCTGGGCGTTCATAAATAGTAGGGATACCAAGACCAATAATTAAAGCTCCAGATTGCTTACTATCGTCTATCTCTATTAGTGGTTCCAGATGTTCTGGATGACGAGCGTGCGTATCTTTAATGCTAGTGGTAATTTCAGGATAGATTACATGAAGTTCGTTCAATCCTTCTTTAAATGCTGCTATTGTCGCTGGGGCTTTTCCTTTAGGGCAGAAAATTTCAAATTCGGCATCGTGGTTCTTTCGTAAGGGCCACATTTCAATAATTAAAAAAGCATTTAAATGAGTAGAAACGGTTCTGGAAATACATTCTAATAAATGCGTAATATCAACCGTGTCTTTTACAATTAAATACGAAGCCTGTGTTTTTAATAAGCCAGCAAAATTAGCGTCCTTTTCTTTATAGCGATATACACAAATGTAGGGCAATAGTTTGTCAATGTGCAGTTCGCCTTCTTCAGTTATCGTTTCGCTAACAGGAAGTTCTTCTTCAAGGTTTTTACAAATAGTGTCGATTAGTTTTTCTGAAATCATAGTATTTAAAGTTACTACAATTACAGATGTCCTGTATTTACTAAGCGTGCATTTAATAAATAATTAACTGCAAATGTTAAGGAATAGCAGTGGTTTGGGGCTTCAATACAGTTTAATTGAAATGATAACTTCATAAAATAGTATCGAAACTACCGTAATTCTATAACTGAATATCCTGCTGTTGTAAATAATTGAGGGTATTAGGCCCTTCGTTAAAAAGCAAGTCTAAAATGGATAAATTAGGTAAAAAGCCATGATTGGTTTCAAAAACTTGATAGTACGGCGTTAATTGAAACGTTTTTTCATTTTTTGCTTTTGCCAAATACCGTAAGTTTACGATGTCTGTCGGTTGCTTAATGTATTCTTTTGTTTGAGAAAGAGGAACTTCCAACTCTATTAACTCACAAATAACATTGAAAATATGCATGTTGTGATCTAAAAGACCTGAAACCGGTTGCTTGAAAAGTGGATAGAGCTCATCTTCGTAAAATTCAAAGAAAGGGGAGGTACGATACGCAGTTTCTAATGATTTCCAGTGTTGCGATTGCCACGGAAATTCATTTTCAACGATGACATCCTTTGTTTTTTGGCGCTCTCCGGTATGTTTTATTGGCACATTTAATAATAATCTCCCGTTGCTATGAGCAATGTAAGCGCGCGTTCGGTACGATTGTTTTTGATAGTTTCCAGATACCTCAAAAATCACTTTTTTAGCTTGACTTACAGCCACCATTTGTGCTATGGAAGGAAAATAAGTAGGATGTACTAAAATGGATTCCATTCAACAAAATTAACAATGCTAATAGTGAAGCTTTTTTTATTTACCGCTCTTTTTCCTCCTTTTTCTGAAGAAATCAAAAGCGAACCAAATACCTACTAAAACTAAGAAATAGGAAAGGTATGAAACTGGTTTTCCTTTACCGCCAACAGTCGTAAACACCCGTTCCCAACGTATTTTATTCATAATACCTTGTTTGGTGCTATCCCAACTCATCCAGATAAATACAGGTTTTCCAACTACGTGGTTAAAGGGTACATACCCCCACATCCGTGCATCTTGCGAGTTATTACGGTTATCACCCATCATCCAATAGTAATCTTGTTTAAAGGTGTATTCGCTAATTGGGTTTCCATTTAGCAATACTTGATTTCCAGAAGTAGTAATTTTATTATCAATTCCTAATTCACTGCCTTCATACACTTCAATTATACGTTTATAAAAAGGGATTGATTCCAAGTTAATTTCAACAGAAGCACCTTTTTTTGGAACGTAAATAGGACCAAAGTTATCGGCATTCCATTTGTAGCGATCGTCTTGTGGAAAAACGCCAGCATCAAACTCTCCGGCATCAGACTTATACCGGAAAACTTCGGCAATATTTGGATTCTTCTTCAGCATACTCAATGCTTCTTCAGAAACAGCCGGTAAAATATAAGCTTTTAGGTTTTCGTCATACCCAATACCATCGGTAATATCGTAGCGCTCCCTAAAAATGTTTGGGTTCATTTTTCCTTTGGTTCTAAACGCATAGGAAAATTGGATTTTTGATCGGTCTGGTAAATCGTTTTGTTTGCCGTCTATGTATACATAGCCATCACGAACCTCCAATGAATCACCAGGCAAGCCAACACATCGTTTTACGTAATTTGATTTTTTATCAATAGGCTTATACGCATGTCCTTTGGGTGGCGGACCTATATCTTCAAACTCATCAATTGGCCAGTTAAATACTACAATGTCATTACGCTCAATATCTTCAAAACCTGGAAATCTAAAATATGGAATCTGTGGTTTCGGAATGTATGATTTTGTTTTTACCACCGGAATGGTATCGTGAACCATCGGGAATGAGAGAGGCGTCATAGGCGCACGAGCTCCATAATGAAATTTACTTACAAATAAGAAATCGCCAACTAATAATGTTTTCTCCAAGGAAGCTGTTGGAATGGTAAACGGTTGCATAAAGTAGGTGTGAACAATTGTTGCAGCGACCACAGCAAATAAAATAGAACTCACCCATTCACCAGCAGCAGTGCGTGGCTTTAAACTTCTTTCTTGAATATAAGTTACATCTTGTGTGTAATTAATGTAATAGATGTATAATCCAAATGTGATAATAGCCAAAAAGGTGTCCGCATTGCTGTTTCGCCCAAAACTACGTAGTGTTTCTACCCAAACTACCGGAAACATAATTAGATTCACAATAGGAATAAACAGTAAAATGGTCCACCACCAAGGGCGGTTGATGATTTTCATTAAAACTACTGCATTATATACCGGAACGGCAGCTTCCCAAGCTTGTCTGCCGGCTCTAACGTATAACTTCCAAGTACCTAGAAAATGGATTACTTGTACTAATAGGAAAAATAATAACCAACCTGTCCAACTCATCTTTTATCTTTTTCTGAAGAAACGTGTCTTCTTTTTAATCAAATTTAACTTTAAATTCGCAGTACAATACTACGAAATTCCCAACACATCTTTCATCGTGTACACACCGCTTTCTTTTTTAGCAAGCCATTCAGCAGCTAGGATGGCTCCTTTTGCAAATCCATCCCGCGTATGTGCCTCATGTTTTATTGAAATAGCATCAATTTTTGAACTATATTCCACACGGTGCGTTCCTTTTACATCCCCTTCGCGTTTAGCGGTAATTGGGATGATTCCTTCGGAATCTTCCTCTAACTTCCAATCTTTCTTATCCGTATGCTTTATAATCCCTTCTGCAATACTAATGGCTGTGCCACTAGGGGCGTCTTTTTTTTGGGTATGATGAATTTCTTCTACTGAAACATTGTATTCATCCCACGGTGCCATCAATTTGGCAACATATTTATTGATATTGAAAAACAAATTAACACCCACACTAAAGTTGGACGCATAAATAAAGCGTGCGTTACGTTCTTCACATTTTTTTAGCACTTTATTATATGAATCTAGCCAACCCGTTGTACCACATGCAACTGGAATTCCCTCTTTAAAACATCGAGTTATATTCTCAACTGCAGCTTCAGGAACTGAAAATTCAATTGCGGCATCGGCTTTTTTTAGAGTGCCTTCTTCAAAATCGCTACTCAATTTATAAACAATCTCGTGCCCTTTGTCTACTGCTAATTTTTCAATGGTTTTACCCATTTTTCCGTATCCTAAAATCGCTAACTTCATTATAATTATAACTTAAATCGAAATGATAACCCGTAATTGGCCTGCGTGTTAATGGAATTTACTTCAAAATTTGGGGAGATTGAAAGATCTTCTGAAACATTATATTGTTGGAGGTGCGCATCTACATTGGCATCGATAATGTTCAACATATATACTAATACCACAGCAACAATACTGTAATCTTTATTCTTTTTTGCATTTCGCTGGGCATCGATAAGCCGCTCTGTTGAAATGCCTTGAAATTCATCATCGGTAAAACCTGCTAAGCGACTTTTATACGCATCACGAAATCGATTGTAATCGTCATCATTTTGTAAGTAAAAATAGACTCCTGTGGCCATACCTGCATAAATAATAGGAATTTTCCAGTACTTTTTGTTATAGGCCTGTCCCAATCCAGGTACTACTGCCGAGTAAAATGCAGCTTTAGAAGGAGCTAATGGGTTATACGGTTTTTGGTCTAAAACGGTATCTTTAATAACAATTCCTGTGTTCTTTTCAGAAACAACTATGCTATCTTTTTGTACGGCAGTAGAGTCAACTTCCTGTGCGAAAGCTGCCGTTGCTAATACAAAAAATAGGATATTTAAAAACCTACTGTTCACTTTTCAATATCTTGAGAATGCGTTGATTTTTGGCGCCGGCCCGATGGGTTTGCTGATGGGCGTCGCGCTCAAGATGCGCGGTATCAACGACATCACCTTTTGCGATATTGATCAAAGCCGTCTGGACCTTGCCGCCAGTTTTGGTTTTGAAGGGATCGCCGTTGGATCAGCGGCGTTGCAAGACTGGCACCACCGCGCTGATCTGGCTGTCGATGCAACTGGTGTGCCTGCGGTTGCAGGTGGTTTGGTGGATCATGTCGCCAACGGGGGCAGGGCGTTGTTTTTTGGTGTCTGCCCGTCTGATGCGCGCATCGAAGTATCCCCGTTCGAGGTCTGTCTCTTATACACATCTCCGAGCCCACGAGACCTCTCTACATCTCG
>CAJXPE010000160.1 GCA_913057965.1 uncultured Marixanthomonas sp.
ACGAGATGTAGAGAGGTCTCGTGGGCTCGGAGATGTGTATAAGAGACAGACTTGAGCCTGGTCACTGGCGAGCTGTTTTAAAATTAGACAATGAAAAAGAAATTCCTTTTTTACTTGAATATGAGGCAGATAGCACGTTTGTGATTATAAATGCCGAAGAACGTATAGAAGTTGATGATGTTACCTTTAAGGGAGATTCTATTATAATTTCTCACCCTGTTTTTGAAGGGATAATTAAAGGAACTTTTACTAAAGATAAGATACAAGGTAGTTTTATAAAACCTAGTTTAGATAGAACAATCCCTATTGTGATGACTAGTGGTCGCCAAGCACGTTTTAAAGTAAGTGCTGCACCTAATGCAATTATTGCGGGAACATGGGAAACAGTTTTTAGTCCGAATGCTCCCAACGATCGGTATGTGGCTAAAGGTGTATTTAACCAAAAAGGAAATAGGGTTACCGGAACTTTTTTAACCACAACCGGTGATTATCGTTATTTAGAAGGAGTTATAGAAAATGATTCCGTAAAACTTTCCACCTTTGATGGCGCTCATGCTTTTTTATTTGAAGCCAAAGTGATTGAAAATGACAGTACACTTCAAGGTGTTTTTTATAGCGGAAACCACTGGAAAGAACCGTTTACCGCTAGGCGAAACGAAAAACACGAACTTCCTCAAGCAGATTCACTTACCTATTTAAAAAAAGGATATGATTCGCTTGCTTTTTCTTTTCCAAACGTACAAGGAGATACTATTTCTTTAAAAGATGCAACTTATAAAAATAAAGTTGTGGTGGTTCAATTAATGGGAACGTGGTGCCCAAATTGCTTAGATGAAACCAAGTACCTTTCAAATTACTATAAAAACAAACCTGAAAACGTAGAAGTGGTTTCGCTGGCTTTTGAATATGCACCAACTAAAGAAAAAGCGGTAGAAGCTATCTCTAAATTAAAAAAAGCAGTTGACGTGCCGTATCCAATTTTATTGGCGCAGTATGGTTCTAGCAGTAAGCAACAGGCAAATGATAAATTGCCAATGCTGAATCATGTACTTTCCTATCCCACAACTATTTTCATTGATAAAATGGGAGCTGTTCGTAAAATACACACTGGATTTTCTGGTCCTGCAACGGGTAAAAAGTATGATGAATTTAAAAAAGAGTTTGAACGTTTTACTGACATGTTAGCAAACGAATAAAATTAGGAACGTGATTTCATGTTTTTTTTACAAAAATAAATTATTTCTTGAATTCGTTTCTCCCTTGTTGATTCTCGTTTGGCGCTATGTAACCAACTTAAATAGCTTTTGCGATAGCTGGGGGCAAAATCCTGATAATTCTGGAATGCTACAGGGGAATTATTAAATGCTGTTTGTAAATCTTCTGGAACTATCAAGTTTTCAACGTGATCCATTTCAGTCCATTTACCATTTTCTTTTGCAATTTCGATAGAATCCCAACCGTTTTGGTGAATCAAACCTCTTTCTTCTAATTCTGAAATGTACTTTTTATTAAGGGCACTCCACGTACTTTTTGGATTCCGCGGACAGAAATACTGCCGTCTTTTTCCGTTGCCCAAACTTTTAACGGTACTGTCAATCCATCCATAACACAGCGCGACTTTTACGGCTTCTTCCCAACGCATAGAAGGAGTGTCTAATTCAACTTTGTGAAATATTAAATAAACCCCTTGCGGATACTTTTGATGGTTTGCATCCAGCCATTCACGCCATTCCACATCTCTTGGAAAATACAGTTCAGGTCGTTCGTTCATTAATTCAGTTTTTCACTTTCAACGTAAAAGTCTTTTTTAATTTTTACTGAATCAATATTCTTTGAAAACTCTTTTGTTTTCCATTTTGCAGTAGGATAAATCCATTCTTCATTTCCGTTCACAATAGCGATAACGGGCATATCAAAGTTTTCAATACTATTTTTATATCGAAACTGAAGTTCTGTTCCGTCAATTTTATATTCTACTTTTGGAATTTTTACGGTCCGTAAATATTGATTCCAAAACTCGGTAAGATCGATACCACTTTTCTTGCTAATATATTCTTCTACTTGTTTTGAAGTTACGGTTTGGTGATAAAACTCTTTGTTCAATCCTCGTAGTATATTCCGCCATTTCTCGTCGTCGTCAACCAACTGCCGAAGCGTATGTAAAATGTTTCCGCCTTTATTGTACATATCACTACTTCCTTCATGCTGTACGTTATAAGTTCCAATAATAGGACGGTCATTTTGTATGCTTTTACGAAGCCCTACCACATATTCTGAAGCGGCTTCTTTTCCAAAATAATAATCTACATATAAACTCTCCGAATAATTGGTAAACCCTTCATGAACCCACATATCAGCTACGTCTTTGGCGGTTATGTTATTGGCAAACCATTCGTGGCCGGCTTCGTGGATAATAATAAAATCGAATTTCATGCCCCAACCAGATCCGCTTAGATCACGGCCTAAATAGCCATTTTCGTATTTGTTTCCATAGGTAACGCTACTCTGGTGTTCCATTCCTAAATACGGAACTTCCACTAGTTTAAAACTATCTTCGTAAAACGGGTAGGGGCCAAACCAATATTCAAACGCTTCCATCATTTTTGGCGCTTGTTTAAATTGCTTTTTGGCTTTTTCTAGGTTGTAGCGTAGCACCCAATATTCCATATTGAGCATCCCTTTTTCCCCTTTATACTCTTCTGAAAAGTTTACATAATCCCCAATATTGATGTTTATTCCGTAGTTGTTAATTGGGTTTACTACTTTCCAATGCCACGTTTTGGTGGCGCCATTATCATCTGTTTTTTCAAGCCTCCCATTCCCAACGGCAACTAAACTTGAAGGAACCGTAATCGCTAAATCAACTCCCGTATCAGGTTCATCATACGCGTGATCTTTGTTGGGCCACCAAATACTGGCGCCTATTCCTTGATTGGAAGTAGCGATAAAAGGCTTGCCATTTTTATCTTCTTTCCAAGAAAAGCCACCGTCCCAAGGAGCATTTTTAGCTACTTGTGGTTTTCCGGAAAAGGAAAGTGTTACTTGATATTCTTTTCCTTTCTTTTGATTTTTTGTAAGATGAATGAAATGTGCATTCCCTTCTGAAGTAATTTTCAGTTCTTTTTTATTTTGAATCGCTTTTTCAAGCTTCATCGGGGGTTGCAAATCAATTTGCATTACATTATTTTCATCTAAAACAGTATAGGTAACCGTGTTGGTTCCTTTAATTGTTTTTTCCGAAGGAAATACTTCAACGTTTAGATCGTAATGTTGTAAATCCCACCAAACCCGTTCTGGAGTGATGCTTCCACGGAGGGTGTCCTGACGGGTAAATTCTTGAGAAAAAGAAGTGATTCCTATGAAAAGGAAGACCAAAGGGAGAATATTTTTTATCATATATAGTATTTATTATCTGAAAACTGAATTAGGGAAAACTACAACACTTTCAAAGCCATCTTTATCTACCGCTGCTACGCCAAAAAAGTAATTGTCCAGTACAATCCCGTCCAACGTAAACTCTGAAACATCGCCAACATACCGACTATTGTCCCAGGTTGGTGAAGTAGTATCACGCCAATAAATTTTATATCCAACTGCGCCAGCTACTTTATCCCATTTTAATTTAGCCGATGGCTCTACAATACCACCAATACCCACGTTTTTAGGAGCTGGTGGAGCCCAAGCCAAACTAGCCATATTAATGGCGTTTACAGCGGTTAATTTTGCAGCGTAATCAAAATTGACAAATTTTAATTTATCGCCATACTCAATTCCGTTTTCGGTTCGGATATCTTGGTGTTGTTGAGTATAGTTTTCGTGCGCTTCCATAATGCGAATTCCAGCAAAACCTAAATCGTTAAACGGGCGGTGGTGACCACCGCGCCCAAATCGGTCTAACCGATAAATCATCATCGGATTCATTTCGGGCATATATGTTTTGGTTGTTTTATGAACATATCGGGCTAATTGTCTTGAAATTCCATCTACTTCGCCACCGTAAAATCGACGGGCTTTACGTTCTCGTTCGGTTTCGGTAGGAGGAACAGGTTCAGAAAATATTCTGAAATCACGATTACTTATTACACCGTCCACACCTGTAATATTTCCGATCATATCGTTATTTAGAACACCAATAATTTCCCAGTTGTTCTTTTTTGCATATTCAGCAAAGCCTTTTCCACCGTACAATCCTTGTTCTTCACCACTCAAACCTAAATAGATAATACTATTTTCAAATTTGTACTTAGAGAGTACTCGGGCGGCTTCCATCGCTCCCGCCATTCCACTGGCGTTATCATTAGCTCCTGGGGAATCATCTGTAAAATTAGTTGGATTACTAATACGGCTATCAATATCGCCACTCATAATAATATAGCGATTGGGGTATTTGGTTCCTTTTTGAATAGCAGCCACGTTATTAATCCAAACGTCTTTTACAATGCGCTCATTATCTCCTTTTTCAATAAAATTATTTTGATAAAAAACATCAAGACAATTGTTGCAATTGCTTGAAATTTCTTCAAAACTAGATTTTATCCATCGACGTGCTGCTCCAATTCCACGAGTGTTTGAAACGGTATCGCTCAGCGTATGCCGAGTACCAAAATTAGCAAGTTTAGTAATATCTGCTTCTATTCGTTCAGAAGAAACGGAATCTATAATATCGTATATGCGAGCGTCGGTCTGAGAAAAAGAAGTGAAAGTTATAGATACTGTAAAAAGAAAGAGTATGTTTTTCATAGAAGGAAATTTCTATAAAAATACGGAAAACTTATCCGCACGACAAGATTTCTATATTGAAGAAATTATTTTTGTTCGGCAACCAACGCTAATTTTTCACCATTTGGACTTACAGCCAAGCGGGTAATATTGGCAATGTTATATTCCGAAAGATTTGCTACTTCTTTCCACTCTCCAGGACCAAAAAGATCATATAAAAACAATTTATTGCCACTGCCAATTAATAATTTGGACTCACTAAGCCAGATATGATCTTGAATTCCAATAGGAAGTTCTACAACAAAAAAGCTTTCAAGTGTTTCCATATTTAATTGGTAAACGTCATAATTATCATCTTCATTTAAAAAAGTGTAGCTCATTGTTTTTTTTGTATTAGGCACTTTATGTATGGAACGTCCAGTGTTGTATTTAAGCGTATCTACTTTTTGAGTTTGCACATTTGCAACAACTAGATTTAATTCGTTTTGAGCTAATACAGAAGCTAGAAGCGTATGCTCATCTTTAAAAGCATAATAAGCTACTTGTAGATTAGGAATTGTTTCTTCGTGAGAACCATTTTTGCCATAAGTATATAAACGCTGCTTTCCATCAGGGTCTAAACGGACAGCCGCTATTTTCTTCGAATTTGGAATTTGCATGGGGGAATATTCTCCTCCTTCTGTAGGTGAGTTAAAAAAAGTTTTTTCTTCTGAAGATATAGAATAAGAAGCAATATCAGCTTGATTTTTGTTATTTCCGGCAAAAACAACTGTATTGTTATCTATAAAAGATGGTTGGTTGTCGTACCCTGAATTGTTCGAAATATTTTTGAAATTATAAACTTCCAAACCAGAATAGGCAGAAGTAATATCCATAAGATACACTTCGGTGTTTTCCTGAGCGATAGCAAAAGAACCAATTAAAAATAGGAGTAGGGCAAAAGACTTTTTCATTTAACTATAATTTTATTTTAAAAATAGCAAACTTTACGCCAGACTCACATGAATCACAATAAAAAAAGCCCCTCATTTTCTGAGAGGCTTTTACTAATAATTAGTTTTAGTAATTATAAGCTGTTTTAAAACGGATAGGTATTTTCTTCCGTTACCTTTTCTGCAATCTTGTTACGTAACTGAACGATATTTGGAAAGTTATCATACTTCGTCCACCGTTTAAGTCCCATTAGCATCGCTTTTTGTTCATCACCTTCAGCAAAGGAGATGATTCCTTCTTTTGCTTTTTGATTAACAATATCTACTGCGTGATATAAATACAGTTGCGCCATGGCTACTTGGTATTCAGCATTCGCGTTATTGCGTTCATGGTTCTTTTCGGCACGTAAAATGGCACTTTCTGCCATATAGATTTCAATTAGAATATCAGCTGAAGCCAATAATAATTGTTGGTGCTCTTCTAGTTCGGGGCCGTATTTTTTAACGGCACTACCAGCAACCATTAATAATACCTTCTTTAATTTGGCAACCATTGCTTTTTCTTCTGAAAGCACTTTAGAATAATCAGGTGTATCAAACGATGGAATACCCATCAATTCTTCACCTACAGCTTGTGCTGGACCTAATAAATCTACGTGACCTTTCATTGCTTTTTTTACAAGCATTCCAACGGCTAACATACGGTTTATCTCGTTTGTACCTTCGTAAATACGAGCAATACGAGCATCTCGCCAAGCAGATTCCATTGGTGTATCGGCACTAAAGCCCATTCCACCGAAAATTTGAATTCCTTCATCGGCACAATTCTGTATGTCTTCTGAAACGGCTACTTTTAAAATAGAACATTCTATTGCGTATTCTTCCACACTTTTCAGTTCGGCTTCCTGATGGCTGTTGCCAGCTTCCACACGTAGGGCGATACGGTCTTCAATGCTTTTTCCAGCTCGGTAGCTAGCACTTTCTCCCACAAAAGCAGAAGTTGCCATCTCAGCTAATTTCGATTTAATTGCACCAAACTTAGCAATCGGAGTTTTAAACTGAACTCGATCGTTTGCATATTTCGTTGCTTGGTCTATTACACGACGTTGTGCATCTAAACTAGCTGCAGCCAATTTAATTCGACCCACGTTTAATGCTGTCTCTTATACACATCTCCGAGCCCACGAGACCTCTCTACATCTC
>CAJXPE010000161.1 GCA_913057965.1 uncultured Marixanthomonas sp.
ACGAGATGTAGAGAGGTCTCGTGGGCTCGGAGATGTGTATAAGAGACAGATACGAAGACCTACGGAAACAATGGTTTTAGAAAACGTGAGATGGTGGTAACCACCGAAGAACAATACCCACAACATATTTTAATAGAATTTATACAAGATAAAACCGATTTGCTGGACAAGTTTAATGTTGGGCAAAACGTAAAAGTGAGTATTAACCTTCGTGGCCGCGAGTGGACAAACCCACAGGGGGAAACAAAATACTTCAATTCTTTGAATGGATGGCGTATTGAGAATGTAGACCAGTCTGTTTCGCAAAATATGCCGCCTATGCCACCAGAAGATGCTTTTGAGCCGGCTAATGATTTAAACGAAGAAGATCACGACGATTTGCCATTTTAATTGAAAACAATACAGGAAATTTTAAAAACAGCTTCAAGATTCGGGGCTGTTTTTTTATGCTGAACACGCAACTTATGACAATCAATATATGCGTAGCTGTTACAAAATTGCAATCCATTCGTCTTGTTTATAACCGAAACCCTTAAAAAACTACGATGCAAAAAGTACTAATCACTTTATTGATTCTAATTTCTACATTAGCATACTCACAAGAAAAAATTACCCAACAAATAAATATTCCGTTTAAACTTTCGCCAAACGGTCATATCATGATTCAAGCGAAAGTGAACGGCGTGGAAGGAAATTTTATTTTCGATACCGGTGCTGGAATCAACCTGTTGACTAAAAAATTCGCAGATAAGGTAAAAGATCTTGAAAAAACCAAGCATTTTTATACAGGTCATAGAGCCACGGGAGAGGCACTCCAAACCGATTTATGGAAGGCTAAAACCTTAGAAATAGGTTCTTTTAAAATAAGTAATGAAACCGTTACGGTGTTTGATTTCGATTTTCCGCTGGACGGACTTATTTCGTTAACACCTTTCAAAACCACCCCGATTACAATAGATTTTAAAAACAAAATTCTCAGTATAGAATCTAAAAAATCTATGAAAGAACGGCTATCAAACCACGATTTTGAACTGCCCTTACAAATTTCCAATGATAGGGACGTTACAATTGGCATTGCCACAAAAATCCAATTGGATAAAAAACTATCGTTAAACGTTAGTTTGGACAGTGGCGCCGGATTTGGTGTGTATCGGTTTAGTTCAAGGTATATGAAAACCTTGGGAATCGATTCCACTAACATAGAGCGTGAATACAAGAAAAGTTACTTTAAACCCGAAGAAGGCAATACTTATTATTATACTACTGTCTCAAAAATGAGCGATTTCGACAACAATACATCCATTACAGATTTCAAAGCAACTTTTATCGATGGGTTGATTTATGAAGGCATTATGGGTATTGATTGGATTGGTGAAGTCATCACTATTGATATTCCGGAAAAAAGATTGATTGTCAAAAAATAAGCTAAATTCTCTTTTTGGTACTCTAAATAGACTGCTTTGGTTGCTTTTTCCTACTTTTGGATTATAAAATTCTGCAACATGCTAAAGCCCATTTCGTGCACTTTTTAACTGAACAATTATGGTTTCCTCCCGTTTTCGATGCTTCGGAAGATGGTTTATTGGCTGTTGGTGGAGATCTCTCTCCAGAACGATTGCTATTAGCGTATCAATCAGGGATTTTTCCGTGGTATTCAGAAGGGCAACCGATACTATGGTGGAGCCCAGATCCTCGAATGGTTTTATTTCCGAAGCAATTAAAAGTGTCTAAAAGCTTCCGGAAAACAATTAAATCTGAAAAATTCAGAATCACGTTTAATACTAATTTTGCTAAAGTGATTGAAAACTGTGCAAGTATAAAACGCGATGGGCAACCTGGTACGTGGATTACTTCAGACATGGAAAAAGCGTATATCAACTTACACAAAAAGGGTCATGCAGTTTCAGTTGAAGTATGGCAAGAGGATGAATTAGTTGGCGGATTGTACGGGATTGATTTACCGGAACAGCGGGTGTTTTGTGGCGAAAGTATGTTTGCAAAAGTAAGCGATGCCTCAAAAGTTGGATTCTATCATTTAGTAGAATTTCTGAAAGAGAAAAATTATACATTAATCGACTGTCAAGTATACACCGAACATCTAGAACGTTTAGGCGCAGAAGAAATTTCTAGAAAGGATTTTTTACAACACCTTATTTGTTAAATACTTACGAGTGTTCTTTACTTTTATTTTATTAAAGTATTTTAGCAGAATCAATTTCAAATTATGAAAAAACAATACATTCCAATTCTTTTCTTGGCATTTTTAAGTTTTCAAATAGGGTTCTCTCAACAAGACCCATTGCCAAAAGGCTTAACAGATGCAGAGAAAGGAATAATTGCGGATTACCAATTTAAAGACAATAAAATAACGCCGCCACCCAACACTTCGGTTCGCGCTGCTGCAGAATGGGAAGAAGTGGAGTATTTAGTAATAAGTTGGGATGCAAGTTTTCCGAATATTTTAAAACAAATTGTTGAAGCGAGTATCTTAGAATGTAAAGTGATCATTACAACGCCCAATCAAGCTTCAGTAACATCGTATTTGCAATCTGAAGGAGTTGATTTAACGAATGTAATCTTTTTAGATGAGCAATTCGATAGTATTTGGATTCGCGATTACGGAGGAAATACAATTTACAGCAACGATGTAGGGGAACGTGCAATTGCCGATTGGATTTATAACCGCCCGCGCCCCAACGATGATGTAATACCTACAGCGCACGCCAACTTATTAGGACTTCCTATTTATACTATGACCTCTGGGAATAACGATCTGGTGAACACCGGCGGAAATTATATGAGTGACGGAATGGGGAATGCGTTTGCTTCAGAATTGGTTTTAGATGAAAATGCTCCTGGTAACCCATATGGGGTGTCTTCAAAAACCGAAAGTGAGATCGATGCTATTATGAATGAGTATATGGGGATTGAAAACTATATTAAAATGGAAACCCTTCCGTATGATGGGATTCATCACATCGATATGCATATGAAGTTATTGGACGAAGAAACTATTTTGGTAAGTGAATATCCCGAAGGCGTTGCAGATGGCCCACAGATTGAAGAAAACATAGAATACGTGTTAAATAATTTTCAATCCCCGTTTGGGACACCCTACAAAATAAAATGGATCCCAGCGCCGCCAAGCACATCTGGATCATATCCTGACACTGGTGGCAGTTACCGTACATATAGTAACATGATTTTTGTGAATAAAACGGTGTTGGTTCCCACGTATCGACCAGAAGTAGATCAACCTGCTTTGGCTTATCTAGAAGAATTATTGCCAGGGTATAATATAGTAGGTATCGATGTAGATAATCCGGGAGAGAACCTAATTTCATTATTGGGAGCTATTCATTGCATTAGTCATACCATTGGAGTAGAAAACCCACTTTGGATTGTGCATAACCCTATTGAAGAAGCCCAAGCAGGAAACACTGTGGCTATCAATGCTATGATTAAGCATAATTCAGGTATTAACACAGCAGCTGTGTATTGGAGGGAAGTTGGAGCTACGGAGTATACTGAGGTCCCGATGACAGTAAGTAATGATGATAATTGGACAACCAATTTAACATTGCCTTCAGAAGATATCGATATTGAGTATTATATTCATGCGGAAGCAACTTCAGGAAAAACCATAAATAGACCAATTGTTGCGCCGGAAGGTTATTGGACAATCGATACCGCTACCTTGTCTTCTGAAGAGTGGGCAGAGAACAATATTTCAGGTCCGTATCCTAATCCGGCGACAGATGAAGTGAACTTTAATCTGAATGCTATAGAAGGTCCTGTTGAACTTTCAGTTTACAATATTTTAGAACAACAATTATACAGTACGATTATTACAGATGCCAATGGAACCATAAACCTAAAATTAAATTCAAGTTGGAAAGGAACCTTGTTTGTCACCTTTTCAGGACAGTTTGGGCAAGTGAATAAAAAAGTACTTAAATTGTAGTAAATAAGCTACTTTATATTAGAAATATTTTAACAAAACAGCCGCAATAATTTGCGGTTGTTTTTGTTTTATTTATAGTCAAACCATAACAAACCTGTATTTCGTCGAATATATTTGCTTTTTAATCAGTTAATTAGCATATTTGACAAAGTAATTTCTTACGCCCCAAAATATGAAACGATTTCCCCTCGCACTGTTTCTGTTGTTATTTTGTGTTTCATTCACACTAACGGCACAAAGTAGTTCTCCTGAAAAAACTATCGATGTCAATAAAGATGTTGATGTAGTAAAAGTCTATGAACAAGTAGTAAAAGAAGGCTACGGAACCCCCTTTATCTATAAAAAATTAGCGAATGCCCATTACTTTAAAAGTAATTATGGTGCAGCTAAAAAATGGTTCGAAAAGTTATTTTCCATTGAAAAACCAACCGATGCTACCTTAAAGCACCGATATACTCAAACATTGAAAGCGTTAGATTTAGATACCCGTGAAAACAAGTATATAACCTACTCTGGCACGAATTAGTAGTTTCCTTTTTTAACTTCTTCATACCGAAAACACGAAGTAACATGGTCATTTACCATGCCCGTTGCTTGCATATGAGCATATACAACCGTAGAACCTACAAATTTGAATCCTCTTTTCTTGAGATCTTTACTTATGGTATCACTTAAAGATGTGTTTGCGGGTGCTCCTTCCAAAGAATTTAAATTATTCTGAATAGGTTTTCCGTCTACAAATCCCCAAATATAGTTACTGAAGCTACCAAATTCCTCTTGTACTTTCATAAAAGCCTGTGCATTGGTAACAGCCGAATTCACTTTTAATTTGTTACGGATAATACCAGCATTTTCTAACAACGAATCAATTTTGTTTTGATCGTATTGGGCTATTTTTTTATAGTCAAACCCATCAAAAGCTTCCCTGAAGTTTTCCCGCTTTCGTAAAATGGTAATCCAACTTAATCCAGCTTGAAAGGTTTCTAACAATAAAAATTCAAAGAGGGTTTTGTCATCATAAACCGGGACGCCCCATTCGGTATCGTGATAGGCGATATATAAAGGATCCTCTCCACACCAAGAACAACGTTTTTTTGTCATAACACGTAATTTTAAGGGAAAGATACTAAGATTTAGGACAACTAATTATTGTCCAGGGAAATTGTACGTAATGGTACCTAGTTGCTTATTTTTAGTAGCTTTTGTGGTAAATCGAGCTTGTTTAGCGTATTCAATGGCACTATCGATCAAGCAACCATTTGCAGTGGTAGAGGCGCTTTCACTGTAATCCGTTTTAATCACTTTTCCAAGCGAGTCAACAACAATATTAATTACAACTTTTCCGCTTCCTTCACACGTATAAACGGGGTTGGGTAAATCTAAATCGCTTCTGTTTACCAAACGATAACTAACAGTTGTATTGCGGTTGGCCGATTTTTTTCCAGAACTTTCCTTAGCAGAATTCCTTACAGGTTTTTTGTTTTCCTTAGAAGCTTTTTTCGCAGCGCGTAAACCATTTCCTTTATTGGAAGCATTTGAACTTTCAATAGCAGCATCTATTTCGTCCATTTTGTTTTGCATCTCTTCAGAAGTCTCTAGTTCTTGCTCGCTCATTTCAGAAAGCATTTTTTCTGCTTCATTGTAGGCACGGTTGGTTTCTATGGCTGTTTTTTCTGAAGACATTTTAGCCAACTCTTGTTCTTTGGGTAACAATTCTTCCACTTCTGCATATTCAATGTCGTATACCGGTTCTTCTGCTTTTTTTACACTGCCTAATTTGATGCTATACAGCAATAGAAAGAGTATCCCAAATAGCAGGGACGTTACGAGTAGGGATCGGTATGAGTAGTTTAGGTTCATTACTTCGGGGAAAAATTACGTAAAATAAAGCAAAACCACTTGGTAATTAATAGATTATTAAGACTCAGAAAGTTGTAAGGATCGCTCAAAATCTTCAATTGTAGTGGCGTTTTCTACGGAAAAATCACCAATTTTAGTCCGTCGTAAAGCAGAAAGATGGGCCCCGTTATCCAATGCTTTTCCAAAATCGTGTGCTAATGAGCGGATGTAGGTTCCTTTACTGCATGCTACTCTAAAATCTACTTCCGGAACTTCAATTCTAGTAATTTCAAAAGCTGAAATATGCACCGTTCGGGTAGGGATTTCGACTTTTTCTCCTGCTCGAGCATATTCATACAATCGTTTTCCTTCTTTCTTTAAGGCTGAAAAAACGGGTGGTTGCTGCTGAATTTCTCCTGTAAATTGTTCAGTAGCATTCTTAATTTCTTTCGAAGTTATTTCTGAAATATCAAACTGTTGGTCGATTTCAGTTTCCAGATCGTAACTAGGGGTTGTAGCGCCTAATGTAAACGTTCCAGTGTATTCTTTTTCCTGCGCTTGAAAGGTTTCGATTTTTTTAGTGAATTTTCCAGTACACAGAATAAGCAATCCGGTTGCCAACGGGTCTAACGTTCCGGCGTGACCTACTTTTATTTTTTTTAAACCAAAGCGTTGTTTAATAAGCCAACGGACTTTATTAACCACCTGAAATGAAGTCCAGTTAAGAGGTTTATCTATTAAAAGTACTTGTCCGTCTTTAAAATCTTGTTCGGTCATTTAGATAAAGCTTACGATAATAGCTATCAATCCAACAATTACACAATACACGGAGAAATAGCGAAGTTTGCTCTTTTTTACCAATGAAATCATCCACGTACAAGCAATGAGTCCGCAAATAAAAGCTGCGATAAAGCCCAAGCCGAGTGTTGTGAAATTAGTGCTTTCAGAAGAAAGGCTGTCTCTTATACACATCTCCGAGCCCACGAGACCTCTCTACATCT
>CAJXPE010000162.1 GCA_913057965.1 uncultured Marixanthomonas sp.
CTACACGTAAGGAGTCGTCGGCAGCGTCAGATGTGTATAAGAGACAGGATTATGAGTGATAAGAAAGAGAAGAAACACGCAGATTTTCAAGATAAATACAGAAGATCTTCCAATTTTGGAACTTCAGAAGAAAAATTGAATGTCGACCAAGATGGAAACTTGAAAAATACAGAAACTGATAAAAAAACAACAAAAGAAATTAGAAAATCGGTTGATGATTTATTAGCGTCTGAAGAAGAATAAAGTATTAACAAAAAAACATTGATTATGAAAATAGGAGTAATAGGAAGCGGAAATATAGGAGGAAATTTAGGAAAGCATTGGGCCAAAGCGGGTCACGAAGTATTATTTACTTCCAGGCATCCTGAACAATTAAAAGATCTTGCACGCGATGCTGGAAACAACGCCAAAGCGGTAAGTCTTGATGAAGCTTGGGAAGCCAATGCAGATGTATATTTGTTGGCAACCCCTTTTAAGGCTATAGATGAACTAAGTGAAGTATACGCTGGAGAATACGGAAATAAAATCCTTATTGACGCTACAAATCCATATCCTGAACGAGATGGAGAAATGGCACAAGAAGTGCGGGATAGCAACCGAAATGCTTCGGAATATACAGCAATGAAATTCAATACCGCCCGAACAACCAAGGCTTTTAATACTATCTATGCCGATCATTTAAAAGAACGGGCTTTTAGGGATACCGATAAGTTGGCAATTCCATTTGCGGCACAAGACGAAGAAAGTAAACAGGTGACCCAACAGCTCATTGAAGATATTGGTTTTGATGCTGTTTATGTAGGTGCGTTAACTGAAACAGGTAGTATGGATCCCGATCAAAAAGTATATGGTAAATCGGTTACCAAAAAAGAACTGGAAGCCATGCTTTAAGCGAATAATTATTTATTATTGCATACAATCACTATCCTTCAGTATTATACAACTTAATACTGAAGGATTTTTATACGAAAACCTTTATGACAAAAGAAGAGCAAGAGCAAGAACAAGAACAAATAGACAACGAGTTAGAGAATTCGAAACCTTCTGAAGAAAACATGGCGAAATCTCATGGGGAGATTTTAAAACAACAAATTTGCGAAGGGCAGGAGGTGTATAAAAAAAGTACGGTAAGTATATTATTAAGCTCCTTTACAGCGGGACTCGAAATTGGTTTCAGTTATTTATTATTGGCAACATTGTTTTTCTTTTTGCACGACAAGGTTTCTACAGATACTGCTTTTAAAATGCTTTCCTTTGTTTATCCTGTTGGGTTTATTATGGTCATTGTTGGGCAATCCTTATTGTTTACTGAACAAACATCATTGTTGACCTTACCCGTACTCAACAAAAAGCAAACCGTTGGAAATCTTTTAAAGTTATGGGGCTTTGTCATTTTCGGAAACTTATTGGGAGGATGGGCCATGGCCGCTGTTTTAGTATGGATAGGCCCTGAGTTGCATCTTTTTAATGCTGAAACAGTATCTAAAATTGCCATGCACGTAACAGATTACAGTACGTGGGTTATTTTGGTCAGTGCTATTTTGGCTGGATGGCTTATGGGATTGTTGTCTTGGGTTATATCTTCTTCTAAAGATACCATAAGTCGGATTTTTATTATATTTATGATTACCGCCGTGCTTTCATTTGCAGGACTTCACCACAGTATAGTAGGGAATGTAGAAGTATTTGCAGGACTTTTAGTGCCCTCTGAATTAACATTTGGTGATTATGCATCTTTTCAGGGCATTGCTTTACTAGGAAATGCCATTGGCGGAACCGTGTTTGTTGCCTTGTTAAAATATCGAGCTTTTGTAACCAATATTAAATACGATTAATACTTTAGGTTACGTCAAACAGGTTGTTTATTATCAGTATTTTATAGGAATGATTTTTGCAATACAATAACTAAGAAACTTTTAAGATATTTAATTATGAGAATTATACTATTTATAGCTTCTATATTTTTAATAAGCTGCGGAACTACCCAAACCATTACGGAAGAAAGCCAGATGAGCGAAGTTAAGCAATGGGCAATGGACAAAAATTTTACTATTGAATCTGAATGGGCTTTTCCATTACGAGGCAATCAAATAAATTTAATAGGAAACCCTAACTACTTAACCGTTAAGCAAGATACCGTTTCAGCTTTTCTGCCATTTTTCGGACAACGCCAGAGTGGAAATATAATGAATAACGAAGGTGGAATTAAATTTGAAGGAGCTCCGGAAGCGTACCAAATGATTTACAATCAGAAAAAACAATCAAGCGTTATAACGTTTAAGATTTCTGAAAAAGGAGAGCATTATCAAGTAACGTTAACTTTATATGATAACAAGAACAGCACGATTAACATAAACAGCAGTCAACGAGACCTTATGCGGTATGAAGGGACGGTAAGCGCTCGTGCTGAAGAGGAAAACTAAAAAAGTTTAGATGATTAATCATCTTTTATAGCTGACTTTTCACAAGGTTTCTTCTACGCTTCATTTTTAAGTAGAATAATAACAGCAAAGACAATCCAGAACAAATAGAAAAGCCTACAAATAGAGGCAAGGCAGTACCTTGAATGAACCTTCCGATAAAAACGCTAACCGGCACCGCAATAATAATTGAAATAAATCCTGTAATAGCCGAAGCAATCCCCGCAATATGCCCAACAGGATCCATGGCCATCGCCCGTAAATTTCCGAAGAGAAATCCAATAGAGAAAAATTGTAGTCCAAAAAAGGCCAATAAGATGACGATATTCGGATTTTCAGAATTGTGGAACAAAATGATATAAACAATAGAAACAACAAAGAACGCTAGGAGGGACGTGGTAATTAATTTTTCCATCCCGTATTTTACAACTAAAGTTCCATTAAGAAAAATAGCAGACCCAATGGATAATGCTAGCCCAGCAAAAATAAAAGGAAACTCTTCTTTTAAATTATATTGAATTTCAAAAATTTGTTGCGAACTACTTAAGTATACCATAAACGAACCCGTTACAAAGCCAGAAATTATAGTAAAACCGATGGTTCGCCTGTGGCGCATCAGTTCCTTAAAACCACTAACAAATACTTTGGTGGAAAAACGCTTTTTATTTTCAAGAGATAAGGTTTCTGGTTGTCGTTTCCAGAACCACAAAGAAACCAACAAACTAATCCCTATTTGAACATAAAAAATACCTTCCCAACTGTAATAATCCAGTACAAACTTACCCATAGTGGGCGCAACAACAGGGATTAAGATAAAAACCACAGTAACGAACGACATAATACGCGCCATATAATCTCCCCGGAACAAATCGCGGATAATCGCAATGCTAATGGTTCTGGGAGCCGAGAGACCTATACCTTGTAAAATACGACCTAAGACCATCACTTCTAAGCTAGGGGCAGAAACACAAATAAAACTAGCGATAATAAATAGGGTGAATCCCATATACACAACGGGCTTTCTACCCAAACTATCTGATAACGGACCAAAAAGTAGCGGACCAATCCCCAAACCGAGAAAAATCATGGTAACCAACAGCTGATTGTTCACAATATTTGTAACACCAATATCGAGACCTATAATATCCAATGCTGGCAATAGCGCATCGATTGACAATGCCACGACCGACATTAACGATGCCATTAAAGCTACGAATTCAAATTGGGAGGTAGGCTGGGATTTTTGCATCGCACAAAAGTAAGTAAACCAATAGGTAGAAAAGAAGTCGGCATTGTTAATTAAATATAAATTTAAGAATCCTTTGTGGCAATAATATCAGGGCCTTTTGTAGCTTTATGGTATAATCCTTAATTATATTGATTATGAAACGGGTTTTAATAGCTGTCGATTACCATCCCACTTCAGAAAAAGTGGCAGAAACTGGATATAATCTGGCAAAAAAGCTAGGAGCAGAGGTTTGCTTATTGCATAGTATCGCAGAAACTCGCTACTACGGTATGGAGTATCCTTCCTTTTTAGGCTATGAAGGGTATACACTTGCAGTTAATGATCACCTTAATACCGAAATTGAAAACATTGCCAAAGATTTTTTAAATAAAGCGGCATCGCATTTAAATAATGATGTAAAAACTCACTTGGCAAAGGGAGAAACGGCAAGCAGTATTTTGAATTATGCAAAAGAATGGCGTGCCGATCTTATTGTAATGGGAACCCACAGCCATAGCACTTTAGAAAAGCTACTAATGGGAACCGAAGCCACCAAAGTTTTGGAAAAAACCCAAATACCTGTCTTTATGGTACCCGTTAAAAAGTAAAAGTTTAATATTAAGCGATTAAGTAAGACATAAACATAGAAAACACAAAATATTATATGAGCACAAATACAACGAATAATCAAAAACATCAAGATCACGAGGATTATATTTTAAAAGACAATGCCAAAACAAAATTTGGCGCTGGCTTTATTATCGTAATCCTTATTGTATTAATTATAGGCGTGGCTGTTTCTGGGATGTTTTTTGAATGGTGGTAATCAGTCTCTTTTTGGGTTTTTGCTTATCTGAATATAGACCTGTACAATTTCGGGAATCGTTTCTTTAATCTTTTTTCGTAAACTGTGTACTATTTCTTCAGCTTTTTGTAGGCTAAGGTCGTCAGTTAGTTTAACGACTGCGACAAGTAGGACTTTATCGGGGCCAAAATGCATGGTTCGGAGAGCGCCTATTTCAAGTACTTGTTTGTTTTCAGTCAACATACTTTTAATTTTATCGATGGTTTCAGGCTGTGCGCTTTCGCCCAATAGCAAATGCTTGCTTTCATGAGCGAGAAATACGGCTACAATCAACAGAATAAGCCCAATTACCATAGAAGCAATGCCATCTATATACGGGTTTTGTAGGGTTTCAGATAAAAAAACACCCAATAACGCCACCAATAAGCCCGTTACTGCAGCGGTATCTTCAATAATAACCGCAAAATTAGATGCATCCTTACTATGGATAATGCCTTGCAGTAAGCTTTCAGACTTTGTACGATTTTTTTTAAACGTGCGAATGGCGATAAACAAAGATGTGCCTTCAAAAACTAAGGCAGCAGTAAGGACGGCATAATTCCAAATCAAGTTGTCAATAGGTTCGGGATGGTTTAAAGTCCAAATACCTTCATAAATGGCAAAACCGCCACCCAAAGCAAAAATTAAAATACTCACGACAAACGTCCAGAAGTAGATTTCCTTGCCATATCCAAAAGGATGCTCAGTATCTGGTTTGCGTTTTGATTTTTTAAGACCTAATAGAAGCAACAAACCGTTACCAGTATCTACACTAGAATGAATCCCTTCAGAAAGCATAGCCGAGCTACCTGTAAAAAATGCTGCGACAAACTTGCTAATAGCAATTAATATATTGGCCGTAATAGCACCATAAATAGCTTTTTTTGAATTTCCAGCCATAAAGAGAGGTTAGGGTACAAATATAAATGTATTTCAAGTTTAATAAAAAAGAGGTAATTGTTTCTTAAAGTGGTAGGTACTAAAATATTCTATTTTACATAATATAAATTATAGTACAAATGAGTTAGTTTGAGTAAAATGGCGAATAGAACTTTTTCTGTTCTATTTTACATAAAAGCAGATATCGACCGTTAGGGCTATATCGTCAGCTTTTATGTAACAGCCATTTTACGCCAACGCTGTACCTTGTAGCTATAATTCTATAGTATATAAAATAGCCCCACATTATTGTTTTAGTTTCATTAAACTTTATCTGAGGGTTATTAAACATTTTTGATTTGGATCTGGCTTGAATACATCGTTAGATTTGTAGCTATAATTAGCCGTTATGTAAAATTGCCGCGCGATTTCCGCTTAAATGAGAGATTGTTCTTCTTTAATTTGACGTAATTTTTATACTCTGTCACATTTAGCAAGCCGCTGCAAAGCATATCTTTTTTATATCTCTAAAATTTTGGCGTATACTGAATAATTAAGCAGGAAAAGTTTTTTAAGAGAATTCTGGTGCGATTTGCCGTAACCGCTAAAAATTTTCCTTTGCTATAGCCTACGCTCTAAAATTTCTTAGCCGTTACTCTATATGGTCTTTTGTTTGCTGTTTTTTTTGTTGATTGCCTTACTATTATGTCAAATAGAAAACACTTGGATCAATCATTTTACCTTCCCCTTTCTTTTTCCTTGATGAAAAAGAAACAAAAAACTTGTGCTGAGCTTAGTCGAAGTATCAAGACTGCACAAAACTTTGGAAACAATTAACGGTTCCTTCCACTATATTTTAGGAAACTTCAGGACGATTAAGATTATAGAATATTATGTAAAATAGAAATCTTAAGAAATCCCAATACAAATCCCCTAAAATATTGCCGTTCCACTCCCCTATTGTTTTGACCAAAATTTTATGAGGTCAGAATTAACTGACTTGTTTACACCAATCTTTAAATGAAAGAATAACTCTTTGAAAATCATCTCCTGAAGGTATGATTCCATTATGTGCAACAATATTTCTAATTTTTTCTAACTCCTCAAGTCGTAGCTCTACAAATTTTATATCATGAATATGTATAGAAAACTCTTCAGGATACTTCCTAATTATAGTTACTAAATCTGACCAATCTAAATAATATAAAGGAGAACTATTATTACCTCTTGGGCTTAACCATTTATTCTTTTCTTCTTTAGCTTTTCTATCTGCAAATTTTCTTTTCATACCTGCACTAGAAGCATCGTCCCACCAATTTATACCCTGTCTCTTATACACATCTGACGCTGCCGACGACTCC
>CAJXPE010000163.1 GCA_913057965.1 uncultured Marixanthomonas sp.
TGGGCTCGGAGATGTGTATAAGAGACAGAATTTACTGCGAGCTCCACGTCAATTTCCTTGATCTCTTTTTCAAGCTTGTTGATTTTACTTTCTGTATTACTTAATTTATTCTGAAGCGATTTTAGCTTTTTTTGCATTTCGTAATCTTCTTTACCAGAAGTAACTTTTTGCTTTTCTTTCTTTTCTGAAACCGTTCGTTTTTCAGCTTCACGTAAATTTTCAAGATTACGCTGTTCTAAGAAATAATCGATATCGCCCAAATACTCTTTAATCTTTTCGTCTTTAAACTCATAGATTTTATCGGTCATACCCTGAAGGAAATCCCGGTCGTGCGAAACTAAAAGAAGGGTTCCTTCAAACTTTTTCAAGGCATTCTTTAGTACGTTTTTCGATTTTATATCCAAGTGATTGGTAGGCTCATCCATCACTAACACATTAAATGGTTCTAATAACAGTTTTGCTAATGCCAATCGGTTTCGTTCGCCCCCAGAAAGGACACGAACGTATTTATCAACTTCTTCGCCTCTAAACAGGAAAGAACCTAAGATGTCTCGAACGCGTGGACGACTTTTCATATCGGCAGCATCGATCATGGTTTCCTCAACAGTTTTTGAACCATCTAAATATTCCGCTTGATTTTGTGCAAAATAGCCTATTTGTACATTGTGCCCCAAATTCATTTTTCCTTGATGTTCCAGTTCGCCTACAATAATTTTGGCCAACGTAGATTTTCCTTGTCCGTTTTGCCCAACAAAAGCGATTTTACTGTCCCGATCTACTTTTAAGTCAATATTGCTTAAAACGTGATTATCACCATACGTTTTTGAAATATTTTCCGCTTCAATAACCACTTTTCCCGGTGTTATCGAAATAGGGAACGATAAGCTCATGACACTGTTATCATCTTCATCCACTTCAATGCGGTCAATTTTATCTAGTTTTTTTATTAGTGACTGTGCCATCGTCGCTTTACTGGCTTTAGCCCTAAACTTTTCAATAAGCTTTTCGGTAGTTTCTATTTGCTTTTGCTGATTTTTCTGTGCCGCAAGTTGTTGTTCTCTTAATTCGGCGCGTTGTACTAGGTATTTTGAATAGGGATAATTGTAATCGTAGATTTTTCCGAGGGAAATTTCAATCGTCCTATTGGTTACGTGATCTAAAAACATTTTATCGTGAGAAACCACGACAACTGCTCCAGCATACCCATTTAAAAATTCTTCTAACCAAAGAATAGATTCTATATCCAAGTGGTTGGTTGGCTCATCGAGTAAAAGGATGTCATTGTTTTGCAGGAGCAGTTTAGCCAATTCAATACGCATGCGCCATCCACCAGAAAATGTTTCAGTAAGTTTCCCGAAATCTTCCCGTTTAAAGCCCAAACCTAATAAAATACGTTCGGTTTCACCTTGATAATTATACCCACCGTGAATTTCATATTGATGCTGCACATCATTTAAATCGATCATTAATTGGTTGTAGCTTTCACTTTCATAATCAGTGCGCTCTGCCAATTGTGTGTTAATGTGTTCTAACTTCTTTTCTAACTTTTTAATTTCAGTAAACGCTTCGTACGACTCTTCAAGAACGGTTTTCCCTTTTGTAAAATCGATATCCTGCTTTAAAAAGCCAATAGTCACCTCTTTATCGGTGGCAATTTGCCCTTCGTCATACTCTTGTTCATTAGAGATAATACGGAGCAACGTAGATTTACCGGCACCATTTTTACCCACAAGACCAACACGATCTCCAGGGGTAAGTTGAAAGGTTATTTTTTCGAAAAGGTATTCCCCTTGAAAAGAAACAGAAAGATTATGAATGTTTAGCATGTATGTAACAATTGTAGCGGTAAATTTTTGCAAAGATGCTTAAATTTGCAATGGTAAAAAAATAACTATGAAAGGCTCTAAATTGTACAGCATATTTACAGGTACCTGTCCTGTGTGTCACACTGGAAAAATGTATAAAACCAAAAACCCGTATATTTTTTCTGAAACATTAAATATGTACGACAATTGCCCACATTGTAGTACAAAATTTAAAATAGAACCCTCTTTCTTTTACGGTGCTATGTATGTTAGTTATGCAGTGGGAGTAGCTTTTGCCGTGGCGGCTTTTATTATTTCGTACTTTTTTATTGGATTAGGACGGTTAAACACCTTTTTTGTTATTGCTGGGACATTATTCCTTTTCTTCCCAATAATTTTACGGTTATCGAGAAATATTTGGATCAATATGTTCTTTAAGTATGATCCCGAGAAAGCAAATTAATTTTTAAATCGGCCAATGTTTACTTCAGGAGGTAAATTGTTGTTTTCTTCTGAAAAATTATATAACCATTGCGATAGGAGCGGAGCCATTAAAATACCTCTAGTTCCAAGACCATTGAAAAACAAAAGATTTTTGTTTTCTAGACTTCCTAAGAGCGGTTTGCGATCTTTTACCGTTGGGCGAACACCAGCTATTTGGTCCACGATTTCATAATCGCAAGAAATCATCTTTTCTAATTTTGAAACAATTGTTTTTCGAGCTTCTTCCGTAGCATGTTTACTGAAATCATCTCGGCTATATGTAGCGCCTACTTTATAGATGTCTTCATCTTGTGGAATTATAAATAACGGGCCTTTTAAAATTTCTTGAAGCTGAAGTTTCTCGGCTTTAATTAATAGATACTCTCCTTTATTCCCCACAAAATTATTCGTTGGAAAATACGGGTTTTGTACTGCGGAAGCTCCTTCGGTAAATACAATTTTTGTTGCTGAAATAGTGTTGTAAACAACAGAATTAGTTTTTAGCTGAAGTTTTTCGTACTCGAATGTTTCAGTAATCAATTGATTGTTGTCTTGAAGATAATCTCGATACGTTGAAATTAATTTCGAAGGATTAATTTTCCCGCATTCTAACACCTTCCCGAAACCATGCGGAGCTTTTATGGATTGGTTTGTATTCTTTATTATTTCCGTAGAAAGAAAAGGGGAGAGGACTTTTTTATCACTAGCGACCATCCAATCGTTTTGCTCTTCAATGCTGTTTAAAATTCGATAAATAGGTGTGTTTTCCAGTAACTGAACCTGTAGTTTTTCTGAAATATCGCTGTAAAACGGAATGGCTTTTTCTAAAAAATCACTTCCGTTCCAAACGGCTGTAAATCGTTTTAAAACCACGGGATTAAACACCCCGCCTGAAATAATAGTAGAGTGATTGATACCTGTATCATATACCAAAAAGCTTTTGTTGTTTTTTCGTAATGTTTCGCAAAAGGCAATTCCGGCAATTCCTAAGCCTACGATGATGTAATCTACTTCTTTCATACTACAATTTAGGTATATTAGTGGTTACCAAAGCTACAAAACATAAAGTGCCACAAACTTAAATTGTGGCACTTTATAATTATTTTAAGTGAGTTTTAAATTTCAGCTTTCTCAGTCATTTGAGAACGGTCTATTTTCTTAACCAATCCTTGTAACACATTGCCAGGGCCTACTTCAATAAAATGATCAGCACCATCTTTAATCATATTTTGAACACTCTGTGTCCATTTTACTGGGGCTGTTAGTTGAAAGATGAGGTTTTTCTTGATCTCTTCAGGATCGGTAACGGCAAACGTACTTACATTTTGATAAACGGGGCAAGATGGTTTTGAAAAGTGTGTGTTTTCAATAGCAGCAGCTAATTCTTCTCGAGCTGGTTCCATTAACGGACTGTGAAAAGCACCACCAACTGGTAATAACAACGCACGACGTGCGCCAGCTTCTTTTAAAGCTTCACAAGCGGCTTCAACAGCAGTTGTTTCTCCAGAAATCACCAATTGCCCAGGACAATTATAATTGGCGGCAACCACAACGCCATCAATGTCTGCGCAGATAGTTTCTACTACGTGGTCTTCAAGACCTAAAACAGCAGCCATTGTCGATGGTTTTAATTCACATGCGTTTTGCATCGCTTGTGCTCTTCTGGAAACTAAAATAAGTGCATCTTCAAAAGCCAAAGCACCATTGGCTACTAACGCAGAAAACTCACCCAATGAATGACCAGCAACCATATCGGGTTTAAAGTTATCGCCCATAACGGTTGCCAAAATAGTGGAATGTAAAAAAATGGCGGGTTGGGTTACCTTGGTTTCTTTTAGTTCTTCAGCAGACCCTTCAAACATGATTTTGGTAATATCGAATCCTAAAAGTTCGTTGGCGCGGTCAAATAATTGTTTTGCCTTATCTGAAGTTTCATATAAATCTTTTCCCATTCCAGGAAATTGAGCTCCCTGTCCGGGAAATACGTATGCTTTCATAGTTGGTTGTTTTATGCTGTAAAAGTAAAAATAAAAATCCCCGTTTCATAAACTGAAAGGGTATAGTGTAAATTTATTATAAATCCATCTTACCAGAAGTGCCAATCTCTTTGTCGTCACCAGTTACTGCCGCTGCTTGTAACTTTAAAAATGTGACTAATTGATTGCTGTCATTATTCCAATAAGCAGCTTGTTTTGGTGTAAATTTTATAGCGGTTAAATTTGGATCTTCGTTGCCATCAAACCAAGCGTTGTCTTTCTTGTTATATAAGTCATCTAAAACAGCTTGATCGGTGATAATTTCAGCATCGCCATAAACACTTATAAATTTCATTGAACTAGGGTCACTGTATAAGAGTTGCGTTTCAGATTTCTTTAATAAGTCACTATTGTGGTCGCTATCGTTTCGACTTAAAAACCAAATGTTTCCTTCCTTGTCTACTTCCTTAGTGTGCATGGGCACGACACTTAAAGGTTGTTTGTCTAATCGAGTGGTAAACATGGCGACTTTAATGTCTTCTACCATGTCTTTCAGTCTCTTTTTTGCTTCGTCGCTGGTTAAATTTTCGGTACTCATATCTTTTTCTTTTCAAGGTACGAGTTTTGGCTGCGGTAAAGCGTCAATTTTTTATTAAAGTATGTCCAATAGTTTGTTAATGTATTATTGATATTTTTTCACAATACTTTGTACACGAGATAGATATCCTGCTCCAAAAATATTGAGATGAACCAATAAAAAATACAATTGCCATAAGGAAACTCGTTGTTTCCAATTGTTTTTAAGCGGAAAAATGGAATGGTAGTGATTAAAAATTTCTTCTGAAAATCCACCAAATAATTGCATCATCGCCAAATCCATTTCACGTGGGGCAAACGAAACTGCAGGGTCAATTAAAACGGGAGTACCATGTTCTGAAACCATATAATTTCCACCCCATAAATCGCCGTGAAGTAAAGCTGGTGGTTCGTTTGGTATTTCTGAAGAAAGATTTTTGTAAAATACATCCAACTTTGAAAAATCGAAACCTTGTTCTTTTGCTATTTTAAACTGTGGCTCTAACCGCTGATTGATATAAAAATCTGCCGCTGAGGTTTCACTTCCATTATATTGCGGAAGACTACCAATATAATTGCTGTGATCCAACCCGAAAGTAGGTTGGGTGGTTTTATGAAGTATTGCTAAGTTTTCAGCAAATTGCTGCCAAAAAATATTTGAAGTGGAACCTTCCGGAATATGTTCCAACAATAAATAGGAGGTGTTTTCAATAACTCCAAAGCTAATTACTGAAGGAATTTTAAAACTGTTTGAGCTTCTTAATAAGTCCAACCCTTTGGCTTCGGTTTGAAACATTCCTGGGAATTTTGAAGCATCATTTGTTTTAACTACATACTTTTTTGAAGCGCATTTCAGTAAAAACACATCGTTAATGTCACCACCGGAAAGAGGCGAGCTATTTATAAGGTTGAGGTTATTTTCTTCGGCTATTTTGGTAAGGGTATTCAATTTTATTTGCGTTCATAAGTTAGATATGAAAACGAGTAGTTGTGTTTTTCATCCTTTTCGTGTTTTACTTCAGAAATTAACCGCCATTTATCCATATCGATTTCAGGAAAATAAGTGTCGGCTTCAAAATTTCCGTGAACTCGGGTAAGCTCGATTTTATCAGCACGTTCCATAGCCAACTTGTAAATTTCGCCACCGCCAATAACAAACGGTTGCGGGTCATTTTGGGCTTTTAATAATGCCTCGTCTAAACTGTGCATTATAAGAGCGCCCTCTTTTTGGTATTTCAAATTGCGGGTTATTACAAGGTGCGTACGATTGGGAAGTGGTTTAGGAAACGACTCAAACGTTTTACGTCCCATAATAATATGATGGCCTGTTGTCAGTTTTTTAAATCGTTTAAAATCATCCGGCAGATGCCAAACAAGATCGTTGTCTTTGCCAAGTTCATTGTTCTCGCCGGCGGCGGCAATTAAAGTGATCATTGTACGTCTGGAGGTAAGGGGTTGTTGTCTTTCTTTTCCGTCAGGGGTTGAAACGGGTCCTGTATTTCCTTTTTTTTTGGCAATGGCAGGTCCTTATCTACCTTGTTTTGCAATTTATTAATGCGCTCGGCTTGTTTGGCTTTCAGTTTTTCAAGTTGGCGGTCTTCCCATTCTTTTCCCATAAATTTACTCATTATAAACACGTTAAATACGTGTATCAATAAGATAAAAGCCCAAATAAGCACTACCCAAACAGACCAATTTGGGAAAAGTATATCGGCTCCTTTTTTTAATACTAAATCAAGAACTAACAGAAAAACAGAACCTATTAAAAAGAAAATAAAATGACGCATCAAATTCTTTTTCTGTTTAATGCGTTTACGGGCATATTCGTATTGCTCGCGTTGTTCGGAGTCGATTCTTTCGGTTTTTTTGGATTTTGAAAACAT